>CAZXMX010000075.1:2199-14502 GCA_964641645.1 uncultured Neomegalonema sp. | reverse complement strand
AATACTCTCTTATCAAATCACCCTAGTTGGACCCATTAGCCCTGATCCCGGACACATTACGGTTCGTGAAGGTCACATGAAACGAACCGCCGGGAATCTTGACCGGAGTTTTCTCAAGGTCGAAGTCGGCCCCGAGCAAAAACATATCGGAATAGATCGCCTCAGTGCTCGTACCGCCCGAAAGGTTCGTCGCGAACTGATTGACGTAGAGCCCAGTCAGGTCCACCCCATTATCCGACAACTTGCTGCGGTATCCGCCTGGGTCTTTGAGAAGCGTACCCGCAAACCGATCGTCAACCGCATCTTCCGCGAAAGCATGATTGCCCCCGAGTAGGGCAACGGCGGAAATCGCGGTTGCTCCTATGATTTTTCCATAGTTCTTCATGTCGAGTCCGCCCAACTTAACGATAATGTGAAAAAGGATAGTTCAAACGTCACGTGTAACGTGATCGATGTTATCGATAACATTTTTGAAAGGGTCAAATAACGAAATTGCGATTACTCGTTCGCAACATTTGATTTCACATCAGAGAAATGGGTTTTGTTTTGTCGCTTTGTGCTGCGAGTCCGAAAAACTGACTATTTTGGTTTTGAGTTTTTTCGCATGATTTTCTGGTTGGCAGGAGGAGCAGAAGTGATGAAAGGATCGAAGTTTTTAGACGAGCAAAGGCGTCCATTTTGAATGCGAGGCGATGATGGGATTTCGGTTGCAGGGATCAGTCGACAAGCCAGCATCAACTCGGCGAGGTATTTCAATTGGAATGAGGAGGCTCAGCGATTGAGGTGCGTCTTTAGGGCACGATGAGTTATGACATATCGATTGCGATGCAACACCGCGTTCATCCGAATTTCGCCAATCGAGCCTCGGTGCTTAGCCCGACACCAGCTATCCGCCTCACCACCCATGATCAAAATTAAAGCTCACTCACCCAACAACCTCGGCAGTGTCAGAGAGATCGCGGGGATGAACGTAATCAGCATCAGCGCGGCGAAAATCGCCAGATAGAACGGCCAGATCGTCCGCACCGCTTTCTCAATGGGCAGCTTGCCGACGGCGCAGCCGACAAAAAGACATGTCCCGACGGGCGGGGTACACAATCCCAGCCCCAGATTGACCAGCATCATGATGCCGAACTGAAGCGGGTCCATCCCCAAGCTATACGCGACGGGCAGGAAGATCGGCGTGCAGATCAGGATCAACGCCGCCATATCCATGATCATGCCCAGCAACAATAGCACCGCATTGATCATCAACAGGATCAGGATCGGGTTCTCTGTTATCCCGGTCAGCAGATCAATGGTCCTGCTGGGCACGCGGTAAAAGGTCAGCATGTAGGCAAAGGCGCTCGCGCAGGCGATCAGGATCATCACCATTGAGGTCGTGCGCACCGAACTCACGACAGCCGTCTTAAAGTTTGTCCATGTGATGCTGCGATAAACCAGACACGTCACTACAAAGGCGTACGCGGCACCGAAAGCACCGGACTCAGTCACCGTGAAGACACCCGAAAGAACGCCGCCGACAATAATTACTGCTGTCAGCAGGCCGGGAACAGCACTCGCGAAGTGGATCGCCAGCACGCGCCAACCCGGAAACTTCTCGGCCTGATAGCCGCGCTTCACCGCGATAATATACGCCGTGATCGCAAGACAGAGACACATCAGCACGCCCGGTACGACGCCAGCCAGAAACAGCTTAGAAATTGAAACCGTTCCCGCGACCCCTGCACCCGCTGCGAGAGAATAGATAATCATGTTGTGACTGGGCGGAATAATAATCCCAGCAATGGAAGACGTCACCGTCACGTTCACAGCATAATCCGCGTCGTATCCCTTTTCCTTCATGACCGGAACAAGGATCGACCCCAATGCCGAGATGTCCGCAATGGCCGAACCGGAAATCCCTCCAAACAACATCGACGAGAAGACATTCACGACGCCAAGACCGCCGCGCACAGCGCCGACTGCGGATTGTGCAAAGCGAACCAGCCGCATCGCGATGCCGCCGTGAAACATCAGATCCCCGGCGAAAATAAAGAATGGGATTGCCATCAACGGAAAGACATTTACCCCCGCAATGATGCGTTGAAACGGCAGCAACAGCGGCAAGCCCTCATAGAAGACTGCCGCAAACGCAGCGATCCCCAACGCGAAAGCAACAGGCGTTCCGATCACGACGCAGAGGGCAAAAACCCCCAAGAGAAGCATGAGTCCCATTCTTAACCTTGGTCGATGTTGTCTAGGCGTCTGTCATACCCGAGCAAGACGCGAATAAGGTGGCCCGTCGAAAACAGAAAGATCAAGCCGCCCGCGATCGTCAGCGGCAAAGACCGCAGACCCTCGGTGACATCAATCAGCGGGATAAGCCTCCCCCACTTAACGATGGTCAACTCGGCGCCGTACCAACACATCAGCGCGCCAAAGACCGCCATCAGGACGTCCGTCACGATCACAAAGAAAGTGCGCAGCCAAGACGGAATGATATTGCGGAACACGACAACCGATAAATGTGTGTGCTGATGCACACCGACCGATGCGCCTAAGAACGAGATGACCATAATGAGCAACAACGAAACCTGCTCAACCCATGTCGGCGTATCGTTCAAAACGTAGCGTCCGTAAACCAACCACGCAAAAATAACCGTCATCACGACAAGGGAGAGGCCAGCCAAAAACAGGCAAATCTTCGAGATCAAATCGTAAGCGGTATCAATGCGCTTCAGAAACTCAGGTCGTGTCTCAGGATCTTTCATCGGGTTCCCCGCGAAGAAAACGCCCAGCATCCACTGGTGGAGCCGGGCGCTCTTGGTGCTGACTGACGAGAGGCTTACTTCGTGGATTTAGCGAGGTCTACGAGCTTCTTCATGTCAGGGTTGGCTTTGAGGTAATCGGCATAGACCGAATCCATCGCCTCTTGGAAGGGGCCCTTGTCAGCGATTTCATTGACCTTGATCCCAGCCGCTTCAACTTCGGTACGCGCTTGACCCGATTGAACATCCCACAGTGCGCGCTGATAGAGGGCGGCGCCTTTCGCAGCGGCTCGCACTTGGCTTTGCAGCTCTGGCGAGAGCGCTTCGAACTTCTTCGTGTTCACGCAGATACACTCTGGAATGATCAGATGCTCACTCAGCGAGTAGTGCGTGGTCACTTCATAGTGGCCAACGTTCTTGAACGATGGGAAGTTGTTTTCGGCACCGTCCACGACACCGGTTTTCAACGCTTGCTGAACTTCAGCGAATGCCATCGGCGAAGGGTTGCCGCCCATTGCCGAGATCATTGCGGTGTAGAGGTTATTGTTCATGACCCGGATCTTCAGGCCTTTGACGTCATCGGGCGTCTCAATCGGCTTTTGGCTATAGAAGGACCGAGCGCCTGCATCAAACCATGCGATTGGCATCACGCCAGCATCAGCCATTCCTTTGGCAACAACGTCGCCTGCTTCGCCTTCAAGAACGCGGAACATGTGCGGGACGCTTTTGAAGATGAAGGGTAGCGAAACAAGGTTGGCTTCTTTCACCATCGGGCCAATTGGGCCGAGGTTGAAATTACCGAGTTCGATGGCACCAATGCTAACTTGCTCTAGCGCGTCAGGCTGAGAACCAAGCACGCCGCCATGGAACACATCCACTTTGACTTCGCCGTTGGTCGTCGCATCCACCATCTCGGCAAAGAGGTCCATGGCTGCCGTGTTAGGGTGGCCATCGGAGTGGATGTTCCACGCGCGCCACGTTTCAGCCGAAGCAGCGCTGGCCATCATGGTTGCGGTGGTGACCGCGGCGATAAATGAGGTCTTCAAAGTCCGCTTCATAGTATTCTCCCTGGATTATCAAAGTTGTTGTTCTTGTCGGCGGTTAAGAGAACAGCAGACCGCCGTTGATATCGATGTTCGCGCCGGTGATAAATGCCGCTTCGTCCGACGCTAGATAGGTGACAAGGTTTGCGACATCTTCGGAGCTTCCCTCCCGCTTGAGTGGCGTGATGTTCGCAACGTGAGCACGCACTTCAGGCTTCGAGAAGGTGTTGTGAAAATCAGTGTCAATCATTCCCGGGCAAACTGAGTTAACCCGAATATCCGGTCCCAGTTCTTTGGCCAGTCCGCGCGTCATCGTCATTACCGCGCCCTTCGAAGCGGCATAGGCAACCGCCCCAGCTCCGCCACCATCGCGCCCGGCTTGACTCGCCAGTCCGACAATGGAGCCTCCGTTTGTCATGTGGGGTAGAACAGCCTTGATCGCATGAACGAAGGATGTGGCGTTCAGGTCCATCACCTGTTGCCAGTGGTCCATGTCCATCTCGGCGATTGTTTTGCGTGCCACCAGCCCGCCAGTGACATGAACGAGAATGTCAATCGTATCGCCCAGCGTTCCTTTGGCTTTGTCGATTAGTTTAGCAACATCGGCTGCGGACGTCATGTCGCCCTGCAGGGCAAACGCTTTTCCGCCAGCGGCAGTGATCTCTTCCACCGCGCTGTCAGCGCCAGACGCCGAACTGTGATAATTGATGGCAACAGAAGCACCGGCTGCAGCCAATCGCATCGCGCAGGCCCGACCGATGTCACGCCCTCCCCCAGTCACAATGGCGACCTTCCCGGTGAGTGCACCCTCGGCATGACCTTTTTCCATGGCTGCAGTACTCATCTTTGTCCCCTCAAAATTCCCAGCCGGTGTTTCTGACTGCACACTCGGCGAACGATGTACGGATCATTCAACTTGAAAAGTTGACTAGTATGCTAGTATTGTCAACAGCGGATTGGCGGTAAATTTTGATGGACGGAATAATCGTAGACTTCGATTTGGTTCTGTTCCATCCCGGCAACCCGGAAAGTGCGGTTGCAATAACGAAGGCGCGAAATGCTTGAGAATGCTGATCTACTCGAACGCCGGACCACGACAGACGTGGTGTTCGACGCGCTGCACGAAGACATCGCATCTTTAAAGCTGTTACCCGGAACCAAACTTTCAGAAGCTGAGATTGCCCGCAACTTTGGGGTATCCCGTCAACCGGTTCGCGATGCCTTTAACCGCCTCGCCCATCTGGAATTGCTCCTGATTCGACCTCAGAAAGCGACGAAGGTGCGAGGGTTTTCAAAAGACCGCATCGCTCACGCTCGTTTCGTTCGATTGGCAATCGAATTGGAAGTGATCTGGCATGCCTGCGCGGTATGGACCGACCGTGAGGCCGATATCCTAGAACGCAACATGGAACAGCAGCAGCAGGCGATCGAGACAGATCAGCTCGATACTTTCCACTCGTTGGATCAGAAATTTCATAAGCTGATCTGCGAACTCGGTGGATGCCCAATGGCTGTGACAACCATTGAAGATTGTAAACAGAAGGTGGACCGCCTGTGCATGCTCAGCCTTGGTCGAGAGCGTGAGGCCGCGATTTTGTTTAAAGACCACCGTAAGCTTGCAGACGCTCTCAAAGCCGGATCTGTACAAAAGGCGACTGGAATCGTCCGCCAACACTTGGGCCGCCTTGACGAGACAATTGCTAAGATTCAACAAACACATTCGGAGTACTTTGAGTGAAACCTCGCCACGCCGATAGTTTCGCGATAGTCGGATATGTGAGACGAACCAACACTCAAACAGAAAACCTAACGGACCAGGCCACGTGAGCGCATCACCTCAACTCGATTTGCTTTGCTTGGGCGAACCAATGATCGAATTCAACGATCAACCAGATGGTCGCTGGCTCTACGGTTTTGGCGGCGACGTTTCGAATGTCGCTGTCTCCGCAGCGCGGCAGAACGCTAAGGTTGGTATTCTGACCCGGATCGGCACCGACAGCTTCGGCGATGATCTGGTAGGCTTATGGGCGGAAGAAGGCATCGACACGCAATGTGCTGAACGTGATGCCAACGCACCTACCGGCCTCTATTTCGTTCGACATGGAGCCGACGGACACACCTTCGAATACCGTCGCGCCGGTTCAGCGGCCAGTTTGATCAACCCCGCGACGCTGCCTTACAAAGCGATCCGTTCAGCCAAGTGTCTGCACTACTCGGGTATTTCTCAGGCAATCAGCAACACAGCGCTCTCCGCATGTGAGGCCGCCGTCGACGCCGCTCGCGAGTCCGGCAGGCTCGTCTCGTATGATCCAAATCTTCGACTGCAGCTATGGCCACTGGAAACAGCCCGCGAGGTCATCAACCATTCGGCTTCCCGCTGCGATTTTTTCCTACCCGGCCTTGACGATGCTCGCCAATTGACCGGGCTGACAAACCCCGAAGACATCGTGTCTTATTACCTTGAGGTCGGTGCTGGTCTCGTCGCTTTGACTCTTGGTCCGGACGGAGCATTGATTGGAGACTCGACGGGACTTACGGTCGTTGAACCGCGCAAAGCCCAAGTGGCTGATGCCAGTGGTGCCGGAGACTGCTTCGATGGCGCATTTCTGGCGCGATTACTCGCCGGAGATACCGCCGAATCGGCAGCGCGCTATGCCGTGACCGCCGCTTCGATCTCGGTGGAAGGATACGGCGCAATCGCCCCAATCCCAACCGCAGCAGAAGTTTTCGCCCGCATGACCACGTCTGAGTAACCCTTACGGGTTGTTTGGCCGGTCAACCCGAATTTGGTTCTAGATCACTCGGTAATACTGCTTAGCGACGGCTTCAAAGCCTGACTTCTCGAACAAGATCTCCGATGAACGATTTTGGTTCCAGACCTGCCCCGCGATCATACCACTTCCCAGAGACTCGATTTCGCTGATCAGAGAATTGAGCAGCTTCGATGCGATCCCTTTTTTGCGAGACGTTTCACTCACCGCAATATCGTCTACATAGGCGAACCAGCGATCATCCCCGAAAAACACATCCGACGTCTTGTTGAGTTGATAAAGCAGATACCCTTTCAACTCATCATCTTCGAACCATGCTTGCGCGAACCGATTACGCCCACGGAAGGGATTTCGGGGCTTTAAGAATCCACCGACGTAGGCACGAATCTTAGCTTCATTGTCAGCGCGACAAAAAATCTTGGGATAAAGCTGATGATGATAGACCTGACCATCCTTGAATATCGCGCACATGGCTTCAATGTCTTGTCGAGTCGGTTCGCAAATTCCACTTCTAGGGTTTTGAGTGCCCATCTACCTTTCCTTCCACTTAAGTGAAGGCTTGCCGCTGATCGCGTGCTTCAGCATGAAGACACTCTTGAAAACGAACCCATGAACATTGCCCGCCTTGGCGAACGCGATGCTTCGGATTTTTCGGCTATGAGGCCACAACTCATTGATCATGGCATTGTCAGGCGAAGTGCAGGAATCGACGAAGACATCCCCATCAGGCCGATAATATTTCTTCAGAGTCTCATACTCCAGGATCACACCAGGAGCATATTTTCGATAGGCGGCATCATGCGCCGACTTCAAGCAATAGACAAAGGGGCCGCATTGCAGATCAAGCGTATAGGCGATCGGAATCCCATCGACCGATAAACGCAAGAAAGAAACAGAATTCTCAGAGTCAGCGGAGGCAACCATCTGATGATAAAAGTCGGCATCAATCGGGTTTTCTGCAATGGAGGTTTTTGCCTCGCCCTTCCAACCCGTATCTTCTAACCGAATAAAGTCATCCAGCCACTCTCTCGCATTGTCCCCTTCCGAAAACCTGTCGACCGTTACAGTTCCAAGTTTCGATAAGTTCTTTTCCCGTCGCTTCAAGCTTTTCAATCGACTTTTGCTTATGTGATCCGTTGGCTGACCGGATTGAGCCGAAGGCCCGACAATGGCGGCTCGATCGAACGTTTCCATCAGCGCGACCGGACGATCCTGAAGTTTGAAGACTTCATCTGCGGCGTCCGCAATCTCACCTTCACCGGAAAGTAGACTTAGCGCGCAGAAGCTCTTGTTTTGGGGTGAGGCGTCCAGCCAATCTCCGAGCCCTGTAAAGAACTCTCCTGCATAGCCGCTGCGAATAAGCGGCGTTGCCAAGAATTGGTGGTACTGCAAACAGGTTCGAAAAAAGCTGACAGGTACCTTCGCGTATCCCTTGTCAGACTGCATGATGATTAATCCGATTAATCGACCATCACTGCGAACTGTCACGATTTGAGGTTGTTTCGGTTTTAAAAGGGAAATTGACGCACGCACAAACCAAGGGAAGAAAAATACGTTTTTCTCGATCGCGTTATGCGCCAAATCGCTCCACTCTTCATAGAGATCGGAGACAGTTTCGTCCGTTAATGGAACGGATTGAAAAGTTGTATCACGCATATTTTTCACCTCCGCTCGCTTAGGAGGCGCTATTTTCCGCGTCCTCGGTAGCCTCCGGGAAACGAAGCGATAAACGTGCCAGCGTCATTGGATGGCGCGCAGTCACGAACAGCGATCAGACAATTTTCGATAAGATTTCGGTAATACCTTTTTCTTATCAATAGTTAATTACTGGAAATCATTCACGGTAGCGAAGCTCAACGATGCCATCTTTACCGCAATATGTCTTCGGTCTGGGCGCATTAGCAGCGATGGGAGCAGTGGGCGTCTTCCTCCAACCGCCACCAACAAGCAACATCGCGCTTGTCGGCGATCCCTCACCTCGTTTGCTCATCTTCGCGGGTGACACGGATACGGTGGATTCCGACTTTATCGCGGTTATGGATATCACCCCCGATAGCGAGTCTCAGGGCGACCCGATCCATTCAACCCCGACCGGAATGACGGGCTCCATGCCGCATCATATGGAATATACTCCCCCGCCTGCCGGGGAGCCGCTCTTTATGAACGCCCACCATCACGAACTCAGCATGATCGTTGATGTCTCCGACCTTTCGGCAATCAAAATACAAAAGACAATCGCGCCACCGGAAACCTATCGCTTTCCACATGATTACACGCGGACGCCAACTGGAACTCGGCTCGTCGGTTTCTTACGGAGTGACGGACAGAGTCCAGACGCCGACGAGACCTTAGTTCCCGCCAATCATGGCGGTATTGCCGAATACTCTCAGTCCGGAGAGCTGCTGAGAACCGTATCCTCAGCCGTGGACACGCTGGACAAAGCGGTTCGTCCTTATGCGTTCGCGGTTTTGCCAGAGGTTGACCGTTTCGTTGTAACAAGCGCGCCCATGATGGAGACGTCTTGGGCCGAAGTTGTGCAAGTCTATCAGTATTCAAGTTTCAAATTGCTCCACACCCTCCCGTTGCCAAAGAGCGATCCAACGGTAAATCCAGGAAACGAAATTTCGCGAGCAACGGGATTCGGACCACGCGTTCTCGATGACGGCTCGGTCTTTTTGAATACCTATGAGTGCTCGTTCTACCATCTCGACGATGTAGAATCCGAAACGCCTGATCTCAAACTCGTCCATACGCTTCAATCAGATTCGTCGGGTCCAACTCCGGATCACTGCGGCATCCCAATTCGGGTAAACCAATTCTGGATACAGCCTGTTGGTAAAGCAAACAGCGTCGTGGTTTTGGATATTTCGAACCCGCGCAGCCCGAAGGAAGTGTTTCAACTGGAAACTCCAGAAGACTTCAGACCCCATTGGTTGGCCAAAGACCCACGTTCAAACAGGCTTGTCCTCGGCGCTGAGTTGGGCGGGGAACAAGGATTCTATATTCTGAGGGTCGACGAAGAAACGGGTGCGCTCGATTTTGATGACGATTTTCGGGGTCTAAAATCTGGTAGGTTCTTTAGTTCGGAAACGAACGGGTACATTTCGTTAGAACGTGATGAATGGCCGCACGGTAAAACGGGAGATGCTTGGGGACATGCTGCCCTGTTCCTAACTCAAACAGAAGGCGTTAAAAGATCAACGCAAACAATAGACGGCGCTGATTTTCTCTTTGCAGGCGCTTGCTTGCCCTCAGCATTACAAGCAACCCGCGTCCAATGAGCCAGATCAAATCAATCGGTAAGAAAGTTGTTCGGCGATTTGTCGAACCCCCTTGGGACTCCGACCTTATGGAATTCCAGCACGGGCTTTGGCGTGGCGTGTCGGCTCTGTTCACCGAAAGCGGGCGTCAGCTCGGCGAAGAAAACGCCCGCCCGTTTTTGTTTAACGATCATGTCCCGGCGAAAACGATCATCTGTAAGTACGATGGCTCGCGCAACGGTCACCCGATCAATATGTCCGCACTTCGGATTGCGATGACAAATTTCGATGCCGCATTGGAGATTACGCGGGCGGTTATCAAACATCACGCACGCGCTGCCGCAGCGACCAAACCGTCGAAACCCGCAGGCATTTGGGATCTGTATCTCATCGCGCTCGCCAGCATCTCATTGATCGCCTATTCAGTGAGAAAGAAAACGGATCAAAAAACACCCGCCATCGTACCGGATGATCTCGCGAGCCAATATCAATTCATCGCCGGCATCTTCATGATTTGCCGCCACATGATCGATACCAACTGCGTGCAGATATCGGAGAACAAGCCGATAAGCGCAGTCGAATTGTACGACTACGCCGACCAGCACGAAATTTTCGAGTCCTTTAACGGAATGGTTTGTGCCGGAAGCACCAAGAAAATTATGGAATTCCTAGAGTTCTGTATCGACGAAATGAACGGCGCATTTTCGAGGCCGAATACGTTGGGCGATGAAGCCCCCTCTTCTCGCCTCGGAAGAATCGTTGACGACACCGAGCAATGGTATCGATACGCAATCGCGTCCATCGAACTGGATTGTTTCATCAAGATTGCGCGCCGCAAATCTAAGCTGAACGCAGACACCGCCTCCGCGACGCCCGATCAAGAGATCATCCAAATCTACCAAGGGATTTCCGATTGCTGCCATTCCCGCGTACCTCTATCTGAATCCACGACAGACAATGCCTTTGAGAGCGGCTCTCTTATTCGTCAGAACGCAATTCTCAGCTTGTTGGACAAAAATCCAATCAAGACGATCAAAAAGAGCCATCTCGCCGAGCAACTAGGCTACGACTGACGCATCTGAGCCAGTCCGCCTCGCTCGCGTGCGTCGTCGTATCAGCCCACACTGTTTCGGCGTGATGGAAGGAACCCGCGGGCCATACTCAGAATACGCGCCTCAATGCTGTCTGGCTTCCCTGCCAGATGCCACAGAGTAAGCAGCGTCACTGGATAAACGAGCGCTCCGACAGCGATACTTGCAATCAGGTTGATCGCGGCAAAGCTAGCGCTGCCATCGTAGGTCAGGATCGACTGCACGCCGCGCACAGCCACCGCCATCACAAAGCCAGCCACCAATGAACGCGGAGCCCAAGCGAGAACGTCACGCGCGCTTCCACCACACAGCTTCAAGGCAGCGCGCATAACCAGCACTGAAAAAGCGGCTCCCATCGCTGACATTGCCCAGGCCGCTCCGCTCAATCCAAAATTGACCGATGCCCACCAGATGAGCGGCGCGCCCAGCATCAAAGTGATAATCTGCAACGGCGCCAACAGCCGAGGCTGACCCATGGAGACCAAAAGCGGCCAGCAAAATTGAACTGAGGCACCAAACAGTCCATAAAGACACAGGATCTGCAACGGGGGAACTGCGGCAGACCAATCCGGTCCAAAGGCCAAGCGGATCGCGGGTTCCGCAACCAAAGCCACGCCGATCGCGAACGGCACTGCAATCACCATCGATGCGCCATAAGCTGACGAAAACTGTGCGCGTAGCTCATTCAAATTCGACTGCAGCTTCGCAAAACCAGGCATGGTCGCCCGGCGCAGAGGTTGCGCGAAATCGTCAGAAACGAGGTTAGCCAACTCCATCGCCAGAGCATGGAAACCCAGTTGCGTCAAACCTAGTGTTTTACCGATGATCAAAGCGTCACACCGCCGATGCGCAAAATCGAGAAGGTTCGTCGCCAGCATCCATTTGGAGAATCCAAACAGCTCCTTAAAGGCCTCTAGGCTGTAGCGCGGGCGCATGGGGTGGAGAATGTACGAGGCCGCGACGGACGCAATCGATCCGATCAATAGGCCAGCCACCAACGCGCGATAATCCGGCCAGATCGTCAACGCAAACCCGACTGAGGCAATGCTCCCGCCCAGCTTCCGCGCCGCCATGTAGGCAAAGTCTTTGCCAAAGGTAAAGTCGCGATGAAAGTCTGCTATGCCAATATTGGTGAAGCCGAAGATCACGGATTGTAGCGCCAGCGCCCAGGCAACATAACGAAGCCGCTCATCACCATAGAAGTCCGCAAGCGGCTCGGCACACAGCAATGCCAATGCACCAATCAAAAAACCGCGCATAACCCCGATCGTAAAGGCGGTGTGATAATGCTTTTTCTTCGGATCAGGGTGGCGGACGATGGCAGTGTTCATCGACAGATCACTCATCGCCTCGAATGCACCGATAAGGGCGGCAGTCAATCCAACGAC
>CAZXMX010000075.1:0-2099 GCA_964641645.1 uncultured Neomegalonema sp. | reverse complement strand
GATAAGCACTGAACATCAATATGTTCATGCGGGAGCGCCTCTAAAATTCGGTCGCTCTTTGGTTAACGGCGCAATGTTACCACGACGTTTAGCTCATCACATTGCCGCGAAGAAACTCAGGGCTATCACGCGATGAAGTGGGTGAAAATTAATGTTCTCTTAAGGTTTCGACCTGCGCTTGATCAAAAGTCCGCGCTGGCAACCACTATTCGTTTTCAAATTCCCCAAGGTTTTGCTTAATGGCTTTCGAGAGGGAGGCAAACGACATGAGCGAGCGCAGAGAGACTGGTATGGCCGTCCGCCGAAAGGTACTGGGCGATGCGCATGTGGATCGTGCCGAGGCCGCCAAGACCGAGTTCGACGAACCCTTTCAAACCCTCATCACCGAGGGCGCATGGGGAACCGTTTGGGCTTCCGATGAGATTTCGCTTCGAGAGAGATCGATGCTGACCCTGGCTTTACTTGCCGCGACGGGAAACTTCGAGGAGATCCCCATGCATATCCGCGCTACAGCGCGCACGGGAGCAACCGAACAAGACATTCAGCAAGTATTCCAGCATGTCGCCATTTATGCGGGCGTTCCGCGCGCCAATCATGCACTAAAACTCGCCAAGCAAACCTTCGCCGAGATGAGCGCAACCGATGGCTGATGAACCTTTCCTGCCCCGTGATCGCGACTGGCACCCGCCTGCATTCTTTGCGGACTATAAATCGTCAACGCTTCGCTCGCCCCAACAGAAACTGATCTCGTTTCCGCAAACTCTTTCAGAGAAAACTGGCCCTGTTTTTGGCCACGACATTCTTGGCGAGTTCGACAACGACCTCATCCATAATTTCGCCGCCCCCGGTGAAAGCGCCATCGGGCAGCGCACGATTATTCATGGTCGCGTGCTGGATCAAAATGGTCGCGGTGTCCCCGGTGCCTTGCTGGAATTTTGGCAAGCCAATGCGGGCGGACGCTATCGCCATAAGAACGAAGGATACGTCGCGGCGCTCGATCCAAACTTTGGCGGTTGCGGCAGAACGATCACCGCTGAGGACGGTTCGTACAGCCTGCGCACCGTCAAACCCGGGGCTTATCCGTGGCCCAACGGTCCGAACTCTTGGCGACCCGCACACATCCATTTTTCCGTCTTCGGCTCCGGTTTCGCACAACGCCTCATCACGCAGATGTATTTTGAAGGCGATCCGCTGATTTGGCTTTGCCCGATTGTCGAAAGTATCCCATCGCGCAAGGCCATCGAGACATTGATTGCCCGTTTGGATATGGAGAACACGATCCCGATGGATGCCCGCGCCTATCACTTTGACATCGTCCTGCGTGGCCGAAACGCGACGATGTTCGAAAACAAACCTGAGGGAACCTGATGCAAAGAGTCGATTTGCTCAACGAAAGCCCCAGCCAGACCGCCGGACCTTATATTCACATTGGTTGCGTGCCGAACGCATGTGGCGTCGTCGGCGTTTTTCCAGAAGACTTAGGAACGACAATCGCGACAACCAACGCCAAAGGTCAACGGATCACAATCAAAGGCTGCACATGGGACGCCACCGACACACCCATGACAGACGTGATGATCGAGGTGTGGCAAGCGGATTCAAACGGGCTTTACGCTGGCAACGATCCGCGTGGTCAGGCCGACCCCAACTTTAGTGGATGGGGCCGGGTTATTGCTGACTCCGATAGCGGCGAATGGATGTTCGAGACAATCAAACCGGGCGCGGTTCCTTTCCCGGATGGAGAAATGCAAGCCCCTCACATCACGCTTTGGATTGTTGCGAGAGGCATCAACACCGGCCTCCATACCCGTCTCTATTTCGAGGACGAGGATAACAGTGCCGATCCCGTCTTAACCAGCATCGAAGATCAAAACCGCCTTCCAACGCTTATCGCCAAGCGAGAAGGCGACGGGTCGTATCGATTTGACATTCGAATCCAAGGCGATGAGGAGACAATCTTTTTCGATGTCTAGTCCTTCAGAAAACCCCTGCATTCTTTGTGTCGCGATCACGGGTTCCGTCCCGACCAAAGCCGCAAACCCCGCCGTTCCGATCACGGTGACCGAGCAAGTAGAATCAACCCACGAAGCCTTCGAGGC
>CAZXMX010000074.1:0-14590 GCA_964641645.1 uncultured Neomegalonema sp. | reverse complement strand
TTGGCGTCACGGGACTGGCCGTCGGGGCTTCGGTCGAGATTGATTTGGTCGTGGCGCGGTAAGCGAACTACCCACCGCGCCTTGCCATAAACGCCAGTCGCTCGAACAGATGTACGTCTTGTTCGTTTTTCAGGAGTGCGCCGTGCAGTTTTGGTAGGGCGTTTTCGCTTTCGCCGCGCAGGACGGAGGGGTCAACATCTTCCGCGACCAGCAGACGAATCCAATCGAGCGCTTCCGAGGTTGATGGCTTTTTCTTCAAGCCGGGGGTTTCGCGAATTTCGTAGAACTGGCTCAGCGCCTCTTTCAGCAACCGCTTTTTGATGCCCGGATAGTGAACCTCAACGATCTTGCTCAGCGTGTCGGCATCGGGGAACGAGATGTAGTGGAAAAAGCACCGACGCAGAAACGCATCGGGGAGTTCTTTTTCGTTGTTCGAGGTGATGATGACAATCGGGCGGTGCTTGGCTTCGATGGTTTCGCCGGTCTCGTAGACGTGGAAGGCCATCTTATCGAGTTCTTGCAACAGATCGTTTGGAAACTCGATATCTGCTTTGTCCACTTCGTCGATCAGCAGGACAAGGCGCTCGTCCGCCGTGAACGCCTCCCATAATTTACCGGGGCGGATGTAGTTTTTCACATCGTGAACACGCTCGTCGCCGAGTTGACTGTCGCGCAACCGTGAGACCGCATCGTATTCGTAAAGGCCCTGTTGTGCCTTGGTCGTAGACTTCACGTGCCATTCGATCAGTTTTAGCCCCAGCGATCCGGCGATCTGTTTCGCGAGTTCGGTTTTTCCCGTGCCCGGCTCCCCTTTGACGAGCAGCGGGCGTTGAAGGGCAATCGCCGCATTCACAGCCGTTGTCAGGTCTTTTTCCGCGATATAATCGGCTGTGCCTTCAAAACGCATCATCTTCTCCCAGTATTTGCTCACCAGATAGACCATTCAACCAGACCCGTCACCCTTGACCTTGGTGCTCGCAAGACGTTCTTTAGCGAGCAAACAGGAGTGACCGATGCGTGCGATTGAAATACCGGAACCCGGCGGCCCCGATGCCCTGAAACTGTGCGAGCGCCCTGTGCCAGAGCCGGGCGAGCAGGAGGTTTTGATCAAAGTCACGGCTGCGGGCGTGAACCGTCCCGATGCGATGCAGCGCGAAGGTCAATATCCGCCGCCGCCGGGCGCTTCAGATATTCCGGGCCTCGAAGTATCCGGTATCATCGAACGGGTCGGGTCTGATGTAACTCGCTGGGAAGTGGGCGAGAAAGTCTGTGCGTTGGTCTCAGGTGGGGGCTATGCCGAATATGCGGTGGCACACGAGCTTTGTGTTTTGCCTGCGCCCGAAGGTATTCCGCTAGAACATGCCGCTGCCGTGCCGGAGACGTTCTTTACCGTCTGGACGAATATCTTTGAGCGCTCGGATCTTGGCGATGGCTCCGTGTTTTTGATGCATGGCGGGACCAGCGGCATCGGTACGACGGCGATCCAGCTTGCGCGCGAATTTGGCGCGACGATCTTTGCGACCGCTGGATCGGATGAGAAATGCCGCGCCTGCGAAGCCCTCGGTGCCAAACGAGGAATCAATTATCGTGAAGAAGACTTCGTTGAAGTCGTGAAGGAAGTGACGGACGGGAAGGGCGCTGACGTCATCCTCGATATGATTGGCGGTGATTACATCGCGCGGAACATCAAAGTCGCGGCAAAACATGGTCGGATCGTCAACATCGCGTTTCAAAAAGGCGCGAAGGTCGAGTTGAATATGCTGCCCGTAATGCTCAAGCGGCTGACCCTCACCGGGTCAACGCTGCGGATCCGCTCGCCGGAGGAAAAAGGCGAAATCGCGAGTGCGCTGCTTCGATACGTTTGGCCAATGATTGCAGACGGTAAAGTGAAACCTGTCATGGATCAGAGTTTTGGCATCGAAGACGCCGCAGCTGCGCATGCCCGTTTGGAAAGTGATCATATCGGGAAAATCATTCTGACCATGTAAGGTCGAGGGAGGCTGTCGACGATCGGAGCAGCCAATTGTCCTATCAATTGGTTAGCGCCTGCTTGGTTTCTTTACCGTTTCTTAAGTCCTTCGCCCTGAATGTTTGCTGCGGACAAAGAATATGTCTATTTTGGAAAGATTAGAGGCAGAAGGATCGTTGCGTATTCACCTGGAAGTCACTCAATTCGTTTATTGAAGGGTCGTTCGGCGGCAGTCGTGTCGATTGGTAAGACGAAGCACCAAGTAAAGGCGCGATAGATGCTGCGATCAAAAATAAAGCGTGAGGAACTTGATTGGCGCTATGGCCAATGTTCCATTGATGCCAGTGCAGAAAGGTTCGGACCCTTTCGGGACCTCGTGTTGCTATGGCAATCTAAACGGCGCGGTCGCGCTTTTCCCGCACGGGCGGATTTCGATTTTACAGATTTCAAGCCTTGGCTTGGCCGGATTGCGATCGCCAATCTGGAGACCGATCCCTTCAATGTCCGCTTTGTCCTATGGGGCACCGAATTAACGGTATGGTGGGGCGCCGATTACACCAACAAGAGCCTCGGCGAACTCGCCAAGCAACCGGAGCTTTTTAAGGAAATTGAGGGGAAGTATTTTCTCACCATGAAGCGCGACCCCTTCATCGGCTTGGTCGATGGCCGATTGGAGCAGCACGATCAGCCCTATCGGAAGGTGATCGGAATCGATTTGCCATTGGGAACAGAGGGCAATGTGGAAAAAGTGCTTCTGGTGCACGAGGAAATCGATCCTGCTGACTCACTCGAACAGGTGCTGCCCGACAATCCTGTGCAGCACTACTATTGAGCCGCTGTCGGAATTGCGATGGGGATCAGCGGTTTAGGTTTCGGTCACATCCAAAAGATCTTGGCGCTTGTTGATGTGATAGAAACCGTCAACGCGGGCAATGATCCCGGCTCGTTTCCATTTGTTGAGAACGCGGCTCACATTCTCTCGGCTGGCCCCGATCATCGCGCCCAACTCGGATTGGGTGAGCTTGTATTCAATCCGAACAGCCCCGGACACCATTTCGCGCCCAAATCCATCTGAAAGACGGATCATGGCTTGGGCCAATTGTCCGGGCAGGGCCAGAAAGTCTCGGGCGGCGAGCGAATCATTTGTCGCGCGCAATCGCCGCGCCATCACCCCGAGCATATGTCGGTAGATCGCCGGGGTTTCGTTGGCAAAATCGAAAAAGGCATCGCGGGAGCAAAAGACGACGCTGGTCGGTTTCAGCGCGGTGATCGTGGCCGAGCGCGGAAATTCATCAAAAATCGCCATCTCGCCGATGACTTCGCCATCACTGAAGAGGGCGATCAGCTGTTCCATCCCGTCCTGTGAAAGCCGGGTCGCTTTTAACCCGCCATGCTCGACAGCATAAAACCCGTCCGCCTCGTCCCCTTCGCGAAACAATACTTCGTTTGGATCGAGAGAGACGTATTTCGCACGGCTGCCAATCGCCACCGCCACGTCCGCCGGGGCGTCCGTGAACATTCGAGTATTGGCAAAGATTTGAGCAGCACTATCCGGCACGATTCGGCATCCCCTCTAATCGCGCTGTGATTGTACCCCATTAATACGAAAACGCATCACTGTGATTTGCATCACATCTTTAATGAAACGTTCCTGACAAGTTGAGGCAACGGATTTGCTGGGATGCTGGGGAGCGAGGGCCTGGCGAATCCGGACTAACCTTTTGATTTGCTTAGCGTATGTTCTGAGTTGCAACGGCAGGCCCCCAATTGGGGGCTTTGTCGTTTCTGGGGTTATTTATTTTTGGATTTCTTGGCGCAACGCCGACAGCCGCTGTTCAGCCGCACCAATCGTTGCATTCTGATCGTCTGCAATTGCTGCGGTGACCGTTTCGAGCATCTTAGCGGCCTCCTGATGCTTTTGCTCGACGGCCAACGACAACCAAGCATGGGCTTCGAGCAGATTTACCTCGGTTCCGTCCCCTGTCGCGTAGAGAAGCGCAAGACGATATTGGGCATCGGCTTCGCCTTGAAAGGCCGCTTTTCGGAACCATCGAAGGGCTTCGCTGAGGTTTTTGGTGATCCCTTCACCAGCCTCATATTTGAGCGCCAAATTATACTGGCCCAGCCGGTGGCCCGATTCGGCGGCCCGTTCATACCAACGCACCGCCGTTTTATCGCTTTCTGGCAGGCCTTCTCCAGCATCGAAGAAATATCCGAGATTGTTTTGCGCCAACGCGCTTCCTGATGCTGCGGCGGGTAGATACCAGCGAAGCGCGCGGCGCAGGTCGGTCTCTATTCCCTTGTCGAACTGATACATCAGGGCAAGATTCAACTGAGCGTCCGTATCCCCTTGCTCGGCAGCTTTGGTGTACCACTCGACGGCTTTCAGGGGATCGACCGTGTCGCCTTCGCCGTGTTCGTACATCCATCCGAGATTGAATTGCGCCCGCTTGTGCCCTTGTTCCGCGGCTTTTGCATACCAGTGAATGGCTTGGGCGTTGTCTTCTTTGGTGCCGTCGCCGCTGTCGTAAGCCCAAGCGAGTGAGAATTGCGCATCGACATTTCCTTGGTTTGCCGCTTTGAGAAACCATTCGAGGGCTTTTTCAGGCTCTTTTGTTTGAGTGCCGTCAGCGCCCGTGGAATATCGACGCGCGAGGTTGTCTTGCGCTTCGGCGTCCCCCTGTTTCGCGGCGGCGGCGTACCAACGTTGCGCTTCTGATTGGTCTTTTTCGACCCCTTCTCCGAGGGCGTACATCACCCCGAGATTGTTCTGCGCTTCTTTGAGGCCTTTTTCAGCGGCGGCCTTGTACCAGCGAACCGCCTCTTTGTTGTCCTCCTCGACGCCACGACCTTCATCGTATTTCAGGCCGACCGCGTATTGCGCTTCGCGATCTCCGCCTTTGGCGGCGCGCAAATACCACGCAAAGGCGACGGTCTCGTCCTGTGGAACGCCTTGGCCTTTATCGAATTTGTAGGCGAGGTTGTATTGCGCATCGGCATGATCTTGCGAGGCGGCGGAAAAGTACCATCGGATCGATTCGAGGTCGTCCTGCTCAACGCCAACGCCCTTGTCGTACATCCAGCCTAGATTGAACTGAGCGAAAATATAGCCCTGTTCGGCGGATTTTGCGTACCACTGGGCTGCCCGCGCATTGTCTTCTTCAGTCCCGAGGCCTTTGTCGTAGGCCCAGGCGAGTTCGAACTGAGCCTGTGGATCGCCTGTTTCGGCGTCATAGACAAGAAGCAGAGAAAAACTGCGGTTCTTTCCGGCAGGTTGATTCCCCGCGATTGAACCCCGAGATTCCGCGCCCGAGAAATCATGGGAGATCGCATCGCGCGCCCCTCGTTCCGCGACGGCGCTGGACGAACCGATAATGAGAGCGGTGGTGATCAAGAGGCGGTGAATCAATTTGGTGTATCCCGACGCGAAGGCTTCGAATCTGGTGTGCGAAAAGGCCAGCAAAAGGCGCGCCAGCTCAGTCAGTTTTCTCGGAAGGTCGCGCTTTTCTGGCCCGTTCTGTGGCACTTTTAAGCTGACCGCAGGCGGCCATGATGTCCTGACCCCTCGGTGTGCGAACAGGTGACGCATATCCGGCCTTATTCACAATCTCGGCGAAGGCTTCAATTCGATCCCAACTCGATCGCTTATAAGGCGCACCGGGCCAAGGGTTGAACGGGATGAGATTGATTTTCGCCGGGATGCCTTCGATCAGCTTTACCAAACGTCTCGCGTCGGCATCACTGTCGTTAACCCCGTCTAGCATCACGTACTCGAAGGTGATCCGCTCGGAGTTGGATAGTTTTGGATAGTCTCGGCACGCCTGCATCAGCGTTTCGACGTTCCACTTCTTGTTAATTGGTACGAGCGTGTTGCGGATTTCGTCTGACGTTCCGTGCAGCGAGATGGCGAGCATGGTTCCGATTTCGTCGCCGGCTCGTGCGATTAAGGGGACGACGCCTGAGGTCGAAAGGGTAATCCGACGACGCGACAGGCTGATCCCTTCTCCATCCATCGCAATCTTCATCGCATCGCGAACAGCATCAAAATTATAGAGCGGCTCGCCCATTCCCATCAGAACGATGTTCGACAGCAATCGCTTTTCGCCTGCATTTGTTGCGCCTTCTTCAGGCCATTCGCCCAGGTCGTCACGGCACAGCATGATCTGACCGACGATTTCCCCAGCCGTCAGGTTCCGCACGAGGTTCTGCGTTCCGGTATGACAGAACGAACATGTCAGGGTGCACCCGACTTGCGAAGAAACGCAGAGCGTGCCGCGATCTTCTTCCGGAATGTAAACGGCCTCAACTTCGTGGCCGCCTTCGATCCGCAGGAGGTATTTGCGAGTCCCGTCTTTTGAGACCTGCTTCGTCACGATTTCAGGACGATCAATCGAGAAGGTCTCGGCGAGTTTGGTGCGAAGGTCTTTGGACAGGTTCGACATCGCGTCGAAGCTCTGTACGCCTCGCTGATACAGCCACGCCCAGATCTGCCGTTCGCGCATCTTGACCTGACGCTCGGCGACGCCAATCTCGATCAAAGCGGCGCTGAGTTCGTCGCGGGTCATGCCGATCAAGTTCGGGCATGCCGCCTCGGATTTTCGCGGCAATGCGAGAAGATCGGGGGTCAAAGCCGCCGTAGGCACAGCCGATGGAACGGTCATTCGTTTCTCATTTCGACAAAAGCGCCAAGGTTAGCGCGGCTTTCCTATACCTTATTTCTCGGCAGCCCCGCAATTGTAGGCCGACCGGAAAAACAGAAAAGCCGCCCCCGAGGGAGCGGCTTGGTTCATCGATTTATCGACCTGCTATTTACAGGCTTTTTGAGCGGCATTGTAAGCAGCGGTAAACCCAAGCAGCGAAAAGCTGTCATTCGACCGCGAACCTGCGTTGGAATATCCGGTAATCGAGGCCTTAGCGCCTGCTTTCATGGACTTAACCATCGCGGCTTCCTCGCGGCGTGTTTCCAGCCAAGCACCATCCGTCGAGGTGAAGAACGAGTAGGTATCGGAGCCGATTTTCGCAGCCGCCGTCCGCTTTTCGTCAAACGGGTATCCAGAGATGATGCTGATTTCGTTCTCAATCCCACGGGATGGCCACATGGACACCATCAGGAAAACGTCTCCGCGACTGTCGCCGGAATAATCCGTGCTGATTGGCGCAGTGGCGGCCCAGCAAACTTTGCCGTCCGGCGCATCCGCCGTGAAGGCGCTCCAGTATTTAAAAGCGCCCAATCGCGTCTGATCCTGCGCTGACGCCATGGTTGGGGCGCAGATTGCCGTTGTCAGAGCCAGCGCAACGACAGTTTGCGTCTTCCGAGTCATGTGTGTTCTCCTAGAGATACTCATTGCCTGTTCATTCTTCCGCGAACGGATGGAGTCGCCTTTTGGCGCTCTTCACCGCACTCTGCTTTAGAAACAGTTAACGAAGTTTAACCATTCCTTACAGATTTTGCTTCGTTATCCATTATTTCGCGCAGCGCGCAAATTTTATCGATGTAAATAAGGCGATTGTGCGGAGGCATTTCACGCACAGATTGCCTATCAATCTAATTTTACACGTAAATCTCTTGTAATTGCCAATTCCAAGACATCTTCCGCGTTTAAGCGGTTTCTTAAATCTGTGCCCTTACCCTGAACGCCATCAGTCCCTCGTTCAGGTTTGTCATGACTTCAGTCTCAACCGCACAGCAATTTGATGATGTCGATTTTCTTGATCCAAGCGTCATTGAAGGCTTGAGCTCGATTATGCCGGCGAGCGCCGTTCAATCGCTCCTCGCGGATATGGATCGTGATGTTCATGAACGCCTCATGCGACTCTCGGAGACGCAAGTCGCCGTCGGGTCCCTAAGCGTCATCGCTCAGGATTCTCATGACTTGAGGAGTATGGGCGGCAATTTCGGTCTTGTTGAGCTTGCGCATCAAGCGCGAATCGTGGAGCGCGCAGCGCGCAGCGAGAGCCTTGATACCGTGAGAGCCGCAATGCCGGGATTGATTTCCTGCGGTCATCAATCGCTTAGAGCGTTGAATGATCATCCAATTTTCCAACGTTCAACGACAGCTGGAACCCAGTGATGTCAATTTCTCTGCAATTTGAAGGCCGATGTTCGGACTTTTCTAACATCCCTTCCGTAAAAATGTCCGAACCGGTTTCTAGAGGAGATGCGCCATGCGCGGCCTGAGAGTTCTAATTCTAGTAGGTGCCACCGTCTCGGCGATGGGCGCAATGTGGATGATGCGGAGTGCCCTGCAAAGCCAGGCTAGCCTGCCTTCCCAACAACAACAGCTTGCTGCTCAGCAGCCAGCCGTAGAGAACACACCTGCACCGACGGTGCAGGTCCTCGTCGCCGATCGTGAGATCCCGACAGGTCGTGTCATGGGTCCCGAAGATCTTCGCTGGCAGTCTTGGCCCGCCGAATCGGTCTCGCCTAACTTCTTCACTGAAGGAGAGGACGTTGAGGCCATTGAGGATCTGACAGGTTCGGCAGCCCGCCTTGTCATCGTTGAAGGCGAGCCGATCACGAGCAATAAGATTGTTGATCTCGGCGGTACCGGAGTTCTCGCAGCGTTGCTGCGTCCGGGGATGCGCGCGATTTCGATCCCAATTTCCGAAATTACCGGTGCTGGTGGCTTCATTCTGCCAGGTGACTTCGTTGACATCCTGCTGACTCGTCAGATTACGATCAGCCAGATCGACGAGGAAACGGGCGACGTTAGCAGCACGTCGAAACACCACCAAACCGAGACGATTATGCGGACTGTCCGCGTTCTCGCCATCGATCAGCAGCTCAACGAAACGCAAAATGCGGCAGCAGTTGGCAACAGCGCAACGCTTGAGCTTACGCCAGAGCAAGCTGAGCTGATCACGCTGACTCGCCAAATGGCACAGCAGGAACGTGGTTTCCTGACGTTGAGCCTGCGCAGCTTCAAAGAGATGGTGGATGAGTATGGCGACGAGATCGACAAGGTGATGCCGGTAACTGTGCTGGATCTCCACGCTCTCGTAAAACAACGTTTGGCAACCGCCTCGCAGTCTCAAGAAAACTATCTGGCTTACGCGAAATCGAAGTCGGAAGAGGCAGCAGCAGAAGCGGAAGCGGAAGCAGAAGTTGCTGAAGCGCCCGTTGCCCCCGTTGCTGCAGCGCCAGCAGCCGCTGCTCCGGTCGCTGCTCCTGCGAAGCCATCGACAGTTACGCTCATTCGTAACGGCGTTCCAATCGTCGTTCATACCATCACGCCAGACAGTGCGGGGTCCCAATGAGACACCTATCACAGTCCTTCCGCGCCATCCCTGTAACTGGAGTTGAGATCATGCGCCGATCCACTACCAAAGCCGCCGTTGCTATCGTCGCTCTCAGCGTTGCGATCCCGGCTCTCGCCAATGATGGTGATTATTTTATCGGCCCGGATGGTTCGATTGAGTATCGCGACGGTGGCGAGGTTGCTGCTCCCGCTTCGGTAACGCCGTTGTCGGGTCTGATCGAGACCGATTCATCGTACACGACGTTGCAACCCGTTGGGGATGTGGCCGTTGAGCTGCCGGTTGCGCCGATCGCTGCGCCTGCGCCGGTCGTCTATGCACCGACACCGATTGCAGCGCCTGCGCCGGTTGTGCAAGAGCTGTCGATGGAAGTTCTCGTCGACGCCAGTGCTGATGTTGCCCCTGCACCGGTTTACTCTCAGTCTTTCAACGCGCCAGTGCCCGTTGAGATCATTTCAGCGCCGCCTGTTCTGGCCGAGCCAGTGATCGTCCAGCATTCGGCATCGGCTGCACCAATCATCGCGCAGCCTGTTGCCGTCGAGCAATACGCGCCTGCTCCGGTCGTCGTTGCGCCAGCGCCAGTCGCCTACGTTCCACCACCTGCACCGGCGGTCGAATACGTAGAGCAGCCTGTCGCGGTTGATTACACGACTCTGGCCGATCCGTCGCCGATTGCGGCGATCGAAGCTCTGCCAGTTTCCGCACCGTCGGGTCTGTCACTCGCAGGTCGCGGTTATGGAAGATCGACGATCGATCGCGGTGGAGAGAGTGACGCGGGACAGTCGACTGACATCTTCGTCTCAAAGTCTGCCGTCCTTAATCTTCCCGCAGAAGCGAGCGAAGTCAGCGTTTCCGATCCGACGGCGGTTCGTGCCGTTCTCCGGACGGCTCGTCAGATCGTCCTGATCGGTCTTCGCGTTGGTACGACGAACGTGATCGTTTTCGATGACAACAACGAGCAGATCCTGAATCTGGACGTAAACATCCGCTACGATCTGCGTCCTTTGCGTGCTGCTCTGAAACGCGACTATCCAGACACGCTGATTGAAGTCGAAACGCTTCTGGGTGAAGTCGTTCTGACCGGTGCCGCTAGCGGACCTGCAGAAGCGACCGAAATCCGCAATCTTGTCCGCCGCTATCTCTATGCTGCTCGGTTGGGCGCAGGTGAAGAAGTGGATGCGAACTCGATCGAATTTATCGACCGTTTAGCAACCGATAGTGATGATCAGATTTTGCTGAAAGTCCGCGTTGCCGAAATGAGCCGGACTGTCGTTCGTAACTTTGGTGTCGATTGGAGCGTTGCAAACGCAGCCGCAGTTGGTGCAGCTGCCGGCGGTATCGGTGGCGGCACGCCAATTGGGTCGAGCTTGTTTGATTTTGCACAGAGTGGCGGTACAGGTCTTCTTGCCGGACTCAGTGGTTCAATCGCCAATACCGATTTTGGTTCTCTTGTCCAAGCGTTTGAGCGCCACGCCGTGATGCGGACGCTCGCTGAGCCAACGCTAACGGCAATCTCGGGCGAAACTGCCAGCTTCCTTGCTGGTGGAGAGTTCCCGGTCCCAACCTCGCAAGAGGATGGTGAAATCGGATTTGAATTCCGCGACTTTGGTGTTGCGCTCGAATTCACACCCGTTGTTGTCGGTGATGGCCGCATCAGCCTCCAAATTTCGACGGAGATCAGTGAGGTCACGAATGACAACTCGGTGACGCTCCTGAATGGTCTGACAATTCCAGGCCTGTCGACTCGCAGGGCGAACACGACCGTGGAACTTCCGTCCGGCGGAACGATGTCGATCGCTGGAATGCTTAGACAAGTTGACTCGGCTACGCACGCTGGCGTTCCAGGTATCAAGAACGTTCCGGTTCTGGGTCAGCTCTTCTCGTCGAGCGAATACAACAAAGAGGAAAGCGAGCTCGTTATTCTCGTGACCCCTTACGTCGTGAAGCATGGTCAGGAACGTGACTTCCGCCTGCCGACCGATGGTTTCGCTCCGGCAAGTGACATCGACTTCTTCCTGCTTGGCCGCCTGCACAAAGTGTACGGCACGGGCAACCAGGATATTGCAGCAGCCCGTCAGGCGCTTAACGCGCCCCTCGGCTTCATCATCGAATAAGAGGAAATGCAGTGATGAATACCAACAAAACCATCGTCCGCATGGCCGCGCTGTCTGCTTTAGTTATGCTCGGCGCTTGTCAAAGTCTCGTAGAACCTGTCCAGCCGCCACAGGCTGCACATGATCCTTGGGAAAACTACAAGCTCGGCACAGTCTATGACTGTGAGGCAGCTGGCGCCCCGGACTTTCGGATCAATCCGCAAAATACGCCGACGCCAGGATTTGGATGTGCTCACCAGAGTAACATTACGCTGATGGCTTCCAATCCGGCTGACCTTACGACGCCTCGGGCTTCGACACCAACGGACCCTCGTCGCGTTCTGCGGGTCTATGAGGCTTACGGACTCGGTCAAGACACCGCGACCGCTAAGGGAGCCGAAGGCACTCAAGAGTTGATCCAGTAACCCAGACAGGTGGGCCATAGCCCAAGCAAGGAGAAGCCACCATGTCTCAGGCGGCAGAAAATCACGACTACGACGATGAAGAGCAGGGTTTTGGCGGTCCAATCGAGACCCTCATTCCTCGCATCGATATCGAAGCTTACTGCGAGACGCCGTCCATGGCGACGGCCTTGCAGGACTCGGCTTACGATCGTCGTATGACCCGAACCTCGGTTGCCGTCTCAATGGGCGGTGTCGGGAAAGCGGCAACGATGTATCAGGAGACGGCGACGCCGCACCTGCTGATCCTCGAAACCAAGGAAACCGGACTCGCGATTTTCGACGAGCTGGAAGCCCTTGCTGAGGTCTGCGATCCCGATACGAAGGTTATCGTTTGTGGTCCATCGAATGACGTGACGCTTTATCGTGAGCTGAAGCGTCAGGGCGTTGACGAGTATATCGTTTCGCCCGCAGCGCCGATGCAAATCATCGAGGCAATCTCGATGGTCTTCTCTGATCCCGAAGAGGCGCCAATTGCGCGCACGATCGGGTTCGTGAGTGTCAAAGGCGGTGCTGGCGCTTCGACGCTGTCGCATAACTGTGCGTCGATGATTGCCAACGAAGAAGAAAAAGAAGTCATCCTCGTTGACCTCGACATGCAGTTTGGCACGGCGGGCCTCGATTTTAACCGCGAGCCGACACGCTCTGTCGTCGACGCGCTTGGATCGATCGATGAGCTGGATGATGTCAAGCTGCAGCGTTTGCTGGTCGAGCATGATGATTTTCTCTCCATTCTTGCCGCGCCTTCTTCACTGGAAGTGTCGAGCGAGTTTGACGAGTCGGCCATTGTCGAGATGATCGAGGTGGTTCGTAAGTCATCGGATTATGTCGTCTTTGATATTCCGCATATCTGGACCCCTTGGGTTCGGACGGCCATCCTTCAGATGGACGAGATCGTTCTGGTCTCGACGCCTGAGCTTGCCGCGCTGCGCAATCTGAAAGCGATGTATGACTTGCTCGTGCAACGCCGCCCGAATGATGCCGCTCCAAAGATCGTCATCAACCAGGTTGGTATGCCGAAGCGTCCTGAGATTGCCGAAAAAGATATTGTCGAGATCGTTGGTGCAGACGTCGAAATGTCGATTGCCTATGATGCGACGCTCTTTGGTTCGGCTTCGAACAACGGCCAAATGCTGAATGAGATTAATCCCAAGCATGAAACCGTCGGAACGCTTTCGGACTTGAACGAGGCGCTGATCCGTAAATCTGGAACGCGCAAGAAACGTCGCGCGTCTGCAAAAGGCGTGAACGTCAAAGACATCTTCTCAGGATTGCGTGGAAAGCTGTCTAAGAAAAAAACTGAAGCGTAAAAAAGTGTGAGGCCGATCTTAGAAGAGATCGGCTCCATCAGCACCTTTTGAAGGTGCGCCCGACCTAGGATTGTGGAAGGCGAACATGTTTAGCAAACGGACAGATGGTGGTGCTAAACCACGAGCGGAAAGCCCGTCAACAGTGCCGGCAACAACGGAACATCAGGCTAAGTCGCCCGATGGACCTCGCCGTGCGCCTCCTCCTCCACCGCGTCCCGGCGCCGCCGGTGCCAAAGTTCCGCGCCCTGGTCCAAAAGTAAAACCTCGTCCGTTGGACTCGTTGAATGTCGACCTGAGTGACTCCCGGCCACCGCCGAGTCGCTCCATCGTCGAGGATACGGCTGATGCCGTTTCACAACGCTTCGCCGAGGGGCCCGAGATTCAGGAGTTTGAAACTCCGATGGTGCGGGAAGAAGACGACCTCGACATGCGCGAGATTGCACGTCGCAAAGCGTCAGAATTGAGCGAGAGCTCGACTCTCGAACTCGAAGACAAGCGAGAAGGTGGGTTCGGGGCTAATAAAGGCCGCGGCAAAGCGAAGTCGAAAGAAAAAGAAGAAGCCTCGGCGCAACCGACGACCCGTGGAGATCAGGGTCGCGACGGGATGCACAATGAGGCCTACTATGATCTCAAGTCAGAGATCTTTGAGGCTTTGATTGATGCGATGGACATGGGTCGTGTCGTGTCGTTGCCGCGTGACGAAGCTGAAAATGAGATTAGCCAGATCGTCAATGAGATCATTGCGGTCAAAGGTCATATCATGTCGATCGCCGAGCAAAAGCGCTTGGTCGATGATATCTGTGACGATGTGCTCGGTTACGGTCCTCTGGAACCACTGCTTGAGCGTGATGATATTGCCGATTTGATGGTGAACGGAGCAGAACAGGTCTACATCGAAGTGGATGGTAAGATCGAGCTGACGAACATTCGATTCCGTGACAACCAACAACTGTTGGAAATCTGTCAGCGGATGGTGTCGAAGGTTGGTCGCCGCGTCGATGAAAGTTCGCCAATCTGTGATGCGCGTCTTCTGGACGGTTCTCGTGTTAACGTGATTGCGCCCCCACTATCGATTGACGGCGCGACACTGACCATTCGTAAATTTAAGAAGGACAAGCTGAAGCTGTCTGACTTGATTAAGTTTGGTGCGTTGACCGATGAAGCAGCGATTGTTCTACAGATTGCTGCAGCATGTCGATGCAATATCCTGATCTCCGGCGGTACCGGTTCTGGTAAAACGACATTGCTCAACTGTCTTTCCGGTTTTGCCGGTGACGATGAGCGCATCATTACTTGCGAAGACTCGGCTGAATTGCAGCTACAGCAGCCTCACGTTGTCCGGCTTGAGACTCGCCCCGCGAACCTAGAAGGTAAGGGCGAAGTTTCGATGCGGGATCTCGTTAAGAACTGTCTGCGGATGCGTCCTGAGCGGATCATCGTTGGTGAGGTTCGTGGCCCCGAAGCATTCGATTTGCTGCAAGCCATGAACACGGGTCACGA
>CAZXMX010000073.1:0-14620 GCA_964641645.1 uncultured Neomegalonema sp. | reverse complement strand
CTGGCCAACGCATCGGATCGAAGCCGTGTTGTGTGAAAGCCGCAAGAACCCAACGTTCAATGCCGAGTCCAATACAACCGGTGTTCGCAGGCTCACCATCGGACGCCGTGATGTTGAACTTCTCGCCAAAGAACCTGCCATGCATGTTCACCGAACCGCATGCCATCGCCTTCTTATTTCCATCCTTGTCGAGCACGGGAATGAGAATCTCATTCTTCACTTCTTGCGCTGCTTGGAAGAATTTTTTTGACGCGGAAACGGTCGCGAAGAAGGGGTCCGTCGCGGTTTCGACTTTCATGTCGAGGTCAAAGGTTTTCGCGAGACCCGTTACGAGCGGAATCGCTTGCTGGCGTTTCTTGGCGACGAATTCATCGGTGCCGACAAAAACGATCTCGCGCACATTAAATTCGTACAGGCGATCAAGACCCGAAGCGTTGCGACTTTCGTAGCGGAACACACGCCCGAGCCACGAAACCACGAAACCAGCATCGTCAAAGGTCTTGCCTTCAAGTGTTGGATAAGCGGGGAAACAAGCCGCCGGGTTCAAACACATGCCATCTTGGTGGATGTGCTGCGAGGGCGGCAAGATTGCGCCTTCGGAGCAGCTGTTCGCCACGCGGAAATCTTCCAGCGCATCGAAGTCTTCCAGGACGTTACCAACAAACGTGGCTTGGTTCGGGTGGCTGTCGAAGTATCCGCACTTATGCAGAACATCGGCATCGATGAAACCGGGAAACTGTCCGTCCACGGCATCGAAGTGCTCTTCATAAAGTTTGCCAGCGATCTCATTGACCAACCGGGCGACTTTGAGAACAGGGCCGTTATACGCGATCTGGCCCTTGCCGTAGTCGTAAACCCAACCGCGCTTGACGAACTCTTCATTGACGCCGGACTGATAAGGGCCGTCGTCTTCGCGCTCATTTTCAGAATAGGTTTTGATATCGAAACCCGTGCGCTGCTTGGCCATCACCGTGAGAAAACGGTTTGCCTTGTCAACGATCTCGTCTGTGTATTCAGCGTCACGGATGTGCAGCGTCGCTTGCTTGCAGCAATCGGAGACAGTAATGCGCTCCAGATGAGGTGATACGAAGACCGACTCTTTTACGATATCGGCTGCGACCTCAGGGTCAACTTGCTTCGGCAGGTCGACGGTGACGTCGACAGTGCCTGTCATCATCTGGTTCATTTTATCCCCTCTTCTGTCGAAGTGATTGTCCCATCACTCCGACACCTCATGCGACCCACGCCTTAAACGGCGGATCTTGTTTTAGAAACTGTAGTAAAGAAAGTTCCCATTCTCGCCGAGCGACGTAAACGCCAGCACCAACATCCCAGCTGCGATCAGCGCCCACATGGCAGTCGGTTGCCAACGGATTGAGCTTTCACTCGTTCCTGCGCTTTCAATTTCTTCGTCACAGCTGATCCAAGTGTTCCGCAAGATCTCTTGACTGTTCGGAGCCGCCATCACGATGGCACCCAGAATTGCGATCAACGAAATCGTCGTGAAGGCTTCTAGAGACACCATGTCAACAGACGGAGCGACGCCAAGGACTTGGTTCAAACCAAACATGCTTGCCAGCATTGTTCCGGCGACTTCCAAGTTAGGCGCACGGAAGATAACCAGACCGACGACAACAACCAACATCGTCAACAGCCAACCAACTTGCGGGCCAAGGTCGACCATTTTGAAATGACGCCATCCGTGGTTCACCGCGAGAGCAATCCCGTGCAGCAGGCCATAGAGGACGAACGTCCAACCTGCGCCATGCCAAATCCCAGCCAAGACGAAGGTATATGTCACTGGGACAGCCGACGCCGCGAGCCAGCGACGAACCGGGCCATACCCGCCCTTCATGGCTTTACGCGTGTTGGTCATCGCCATCGGCGTATAGAGATACGTGGTAAAGAACCGCGTCATCGTCATGTGCCAACGGCGCCAGAAGTCCGAGATGCTCGTCGCTTTGAACGGCGAGTTGAAGTTCAGCGGCAGTTTCAGGCCGAACATAAACCCGAGGCCAACGGCCATGTCGGAATAACCCGAAAAGTCGAAGTAGAGCTGGAACGTGTACGCGAGCGAACCCATCCAGGCGTTCAGCATATCAATGCCTGCGCCCAGTGCGACGCCATCGAAGGCCAAGTTTGCATACGGCGCAATCGAGTCCGCGATGATGACCTTTTTGAACAGGCCGATACCGAACATCGTCAGGCCGACAGACAAAGCAACCGTCGAGAACGCTGGTCCTTGCTTGTCTTCCATCTGTGGGAAGATTTCGCGTTGCAGCAACAATGGACCAGCCGTAACCACCGGGAAGAATGTCGCAAACAGCGAGTACTTCGCAAAGCCCACTTTGCCTGCTTGTCCCGAATAGCTTTCAAGCAAAAAGCCAATCTGAGTGAACGTAAAGAACGACACGCCGACGGGAACAATGATGTTGAGGTGCGAGAAACCGCCGCCGCCAACCGAGTTCGCAATGTCGATGAAGAAGTTCGTGTACTTAAAGTAACCCAACGCGAAAATGTTCGCGGCAATGGCAACCGTGGTCATCAAACCAGCGGATCCCCCCGCTTCGCGAGCACGTCGGATCATGCCAGCAGCCAGATAATTCAGAATAACCGAACCGACGAGAATGGCAGCCAACAAAATGCTGAACTGAGCATAAAAGACCAGCGACACTGCAGCGAGGTAAGGATAAACGCCACCCCAGCCATAAAGCCTATGCACGGCTAGAAAACCGAGATACGCCAATGGCAAGAAGACGAGAATAAACTGGAAGGTATTAAACGCCATCTTCCTACGAACCTTTGCCTGCAGTCATCTGACGGGCTCTATCAAGCTCGAGAAACTGGGTGATAATTTTTCCAAGGCACACCGAGTTGGAGTGCTCTCCATCGATATACATGTCCGCGGTACAACCCGTTTTCGCAGGGTCAAAACCGCCGACCATCGGCATATCGTACTTCTCGCTCCAATCGAGGGTCATCTGACGAATGTCATTGATACCGTCCATGTAAGGAGACCCTTGAACAGCATCCCAATAGATCGGGTTGAACGGAGGGTGTGCGAGATAAACTTGAACGCCTTGCTCCTTCAGGAATGCGAGCGTCGCATCCACTGACTGACGACCAATCGGATCAATACCCGGCGCGTTTGGACGTTGAGCATAGGCATGAGCCAACGCTTCGGCCCGTGCACGTTCTGGAGTGAAGGCATGTTGATGCAGCGTCGACCACGTAATCGAACCGTCGGGGTGCAGCGTGTCGAGCGTCGGGTGAACACGAAGATCAGTAGCCCCCGGCGCAACAGGCGCTTCGAGGTAACGTTCGACGTTCGCCTTCAACAAGGGCAGCGACAGCTTTTGGCGAACCTGCGGCGTCATGCCGTTCGGATAATATTCCATGACCGGCAGGTTCAGGCGTGTCGCCATCTCCTGATAGTCTTTCATGATCGGAACCCACAGCCAATCCGTGCGTTTGTGGAATGGCTTAAATTGGTTGTCGCGGATCGTGATGATCATTTTCTTGGGCAGCTTGCCAACGCGAACAAACATGTTCGTGACACCGAGGATGTCCTCGAAGTAGTCGCGGTGAACGTGCGCATTGAACATATGAACGTCACCAGCGAGCGAAGCCGGTGCTTCTTGCCAGTGGCTTGCGCCGAGAACAGCCAGCTCAGGAACCTTCGGAAGGCCCTCAATCAAGGAATGCTTCAGACCGCGCGTTTCAATGTTCAGATCGTAGGTGAGGTAGCTTTGCCCACCAGCCAAAATCCTGCCGACTTCCGTTACTTTTTTCTCATCGTTCAAAACAGGAGCGAGGAACTTGTTGGCACTAAAGACAGCAAAAAGACCAATAACAAACAGCATCGCGACCAGAAGGACATACTTCATCGCGGACTCGCTACGCTCAGCAGCGGGCACGACCTCATCCGAGATCAACTCACGCTCGGCGATGTCCGACGCCCGCTTCCCGTTTTCAGCACGGGGCAGCAGTCTACGATCGCCTCCGATCCGTTTATTTGTGCTGTCGGCAATCACGTCCATGAGTTTTGTCCAAAGTAGATCGAGTTCCAGCGGAATTGGAATCCTACCAGCACGCGATTGAAATACCGTAAAGCCAACGGAGCTTGCGCAAACTTTTTCATCATAAGTTCAGCCCATTCGCACGAGTGTTTTAATTGAAATTGGAGGAGAGCGTTCATGACATCACCTCGCCCACCGCTTTATCGCGGATCGTGACGCGGTTCGGTGGAAGTGTCAGGGAAACCGTTGTTCCCACTCCCAATTCTGTCTCGACATGAACCTCGGCCTCGTGATGTTCCGCCAGAGATTTAACGATTGGTAAGCCAAGACCCGTCCCCTCGTGACTCCGATCGAGGGAGTCATCGAGCTGAACAAACGGGACAAAAGCCCGCTCGACCTTCGTGGGGTCCATCCCAGCGCCGTAATCAGCAACCGACAAGGTCGCGCATCCATCTGGCGCAGCTGCCAAGGTCACATCGACCCGACCGCCCTCTTCCGAGAACTCAACGGCGTTGCTTAACAAATTCACAAGAATTTGCCGAAGAGCCATTTGATCGCCGAAGACACTCTCGACTTCCGGAGCAATCGAATAATCGATCACGATTGTCCGACGCGCAGCGATTTCAGCAACCTGCGCAATCGAAGACGTCATTAATCCATCAAGCTCGAATATCCGATCTGACTTGCTGGAATATTCACCCGACTCAAGTTTTGAAAACGCCAGAACGGACTCGATCAACTTGAGAAGATGGTTTCCACTCTCATGAATCTGACCGGCGCAGTCTTTCGGATCGAGTGCCCGCGTGTCTGTCAGGATCAATTCGGAGTAACCGATAATACTGTGCAGCGGCGTCCGCAATTCATGACTGATGTTCGATAAGAAGGCTGACTTTGCACGACTGGCCGCCTGCGCGTCGTTACGCGCCCGGATCATGGTCCGTTCAAGGTTCTTTTGTTCGGTGATATCGAGAATAAAGACGACGTCGCCACCAGCAGGCACAATGTTGCGGCGGAGTTCGTAAGCATGTCCATCGGGAGAGACGATTGCGACATTCTCGGCTAGGTCGACCGACAACACGTCTTGAATACGATCCAGGGTCAGGCCGGAATCGTTTGCCAAACCTTGCTCACCAAACCTCGTGATAAACTCGCCGAAAAGATAGTTCGACATGATAAGCGAACCATTCACGTCGAAGGCTGCGATGCCTGCACCCGTGTTTTCGAGGGTCGCTTCCAAGAAACCAGTTTTCTCAGCCAGAGCCTGCATCGATGCGGCGTTGGCAAGAGCGTAACGGATCGTACGGTCAAGAATCGTCGCGCTCAACTCGGACTTGTCGAGATAATCGGCAGCACCAGCTTCGGTCGCGGCGACGTCAATATCGCGTTGCCCGACACCGGTTAGAAGCACCATTGGAATTTGGAGTCCCCGAGACTTGGCGGTCTCCAAAAACTCCAACCCAGTGTGCCCACCAATTCGGTAGTCGACCAAGCAAATATCAATATCACCCGCCTCGGCGAGCTTCATTCCGTCATCGTAGCAATCGACCCATTTCAGGTCGATACGCCGGCCCGGAATTTCTTCCAGGAACTCGCGCGTGATGAGATAATCATCTTCATCATCTTCTACGAGAAGGATCGAGAGAGCATCAGACATCGAAAAGCCCTTAAGCAGCTTTGGTCGTGCATTCGGGCGGAAGCGCGACGATTTCGATCCAGTAGGCTCCAATCGTCTTCACAACCTCGACCAAGCGATCAAAGGTCACCGGTTTGGTGATGAATGAGCTGACACCCAACCCATACGTCCGCAGAATGTCTTCTTCTGCTTTCGAGGTGGTAAGAATGATAACGGGAATTCGGCAAAGATCAGGGTCTTCCTTGATCTTACCCAACGCGGTCCGGCCATCCATCTTAGGCATGTTCAGGTCAAGAAGGATGACGCCCGGAAACGGCTCACCGCGGAATTTCTCGTACTCACCTTCGCGCCGTAGATACTGAAGAAGCTGTTCTCCGTCCTCGACAAAGTGAAGCGGATTCTGGAGACAACTCTCATCGAATGCGTCTTCGATCAGCATGCGATCATCGGCATCGTCATCCGCGACAAGAATTGTAATTGGCGTACCTTCACGAGACATGATCGTCGTCCCCCTTATGACTTTCGCTTTTTTCGTTATGCTTTAAGAGCATCGTCGCAATGAACGTCGCTCCTTCGCCCTCAACCCCGTTTGCATCGATCGATCCGCCGTGGCGCTCGACAATTTTTCGACAGGTCGCAAGGCCAATTCCCGTCCCCTCGTATTCATTTCTACCGTGGAGACGCTGAAAAATAGTGAAGATTTGATCTTTGTATTTGTTATTGAAGCCAATTCCGTTGTCCGAGATTGACAGCTCACAAATGTCCGGAATTCCCGCAACAAAATCACCTTCAATAACGCGAGTAGAGACCTTAACGACTGGTGAAACACCGGGCCGTTGGAACTTCAATGCGTTACCGATCAAGTTCTGGATCAGCTGACGGATCTGCGTTGAGTCGGCTTCGATGGTATGAAGGTTCTCAAACTCAACTTTGGCTTCGACTTCCTCGATGCGAATTTGCAAGTCTGACAAAACGCCCTCGACCACCGAGTTCAGGTCGAGTTCGACAAACGGCTTTGCCTTTGTTGTAACCCGCGAGTAGTTCAGGAGATCATTGATCAAGAGGCGCATGCGCCCGGTCGCGTTCTGCATCCGCTCAATGTAGACGGTCGCGTTGTCCGGCAAGTCAGCGCCGTACTTTGTTTTTAGGCGGTCGCCGAAAGTTTCAATCTTGCGAAGCGGCTCTTGCAGGTCATGCGACGCAACATAGGCGAAGTCTTGTAGCTCGCGGTTACTGGCTTCCAGCTTGCGCGTGTACTGCTTCAAATGCTCGGCGTTTCTCTCCAGCTCGGTCACGTCCTCATAGGTCGCAATCGAACCGCCATCGGGCATCGGCTGGTGTTTGACGGCAATCACACGACCGTCACGCAGGTACTGCTTTAGCACGGCTTGAGAACGGTTCTTCGCCGTCTCGGGGCGTTCGGCTTTCGCGCGCTCAGCGTCTTCGCGCGTATAGTTCCCGATGCTCACGGAGTATTCCATGATGTCCGGCAACTTAATCCCCGGTTTTACAACGTCGGGCGAGAATCCATAAAGCTGAAGATATCGATCATTGGCGACAATGAGCGTTTGGCTCGCATCAAACATGCACAAGCCCTGCACCATGTTATTCAGCGCCGTGTTGAAGTGCATGTTCGATCGACGAAGCTCGTTCGAGATCGTCAGCAGTTCGCCTTCGCGTTTCTTCAGCTCGGTAATGTCTGAACGAATTCCCACGATGGAGCCGTCCGCAATCCGCTTCTCATGAACGCGAACCCACCGGCCATCGCTCATCAGCAAGTCGTGTGCTTCGCCGGGATTTTGGTGCTGTTCGACGCGCCACTGGATGTATTGCTCTACGTCCACGCCACCGATTTGGTAGCCCGAGCGCTCCATGCCGATACGCAGCATGTCTTCAAATTTTTTACCTGGCGCGATAATGTCCGAGATATGCGGGTTCAGGTCGATGTATTGGCGGTTATAGATTTGAAGCCGGTCGTCGGCATCGAACAGCGCAAAGCCGTCGGCCATTGCTTCGAGAGCGTGGCTCATCCGCAAACGTGCGGCTTCGGCCATCATCTCTAGACGATTGCCCGTGCCGCCGGCATTGTCGTCAGAAGCAGCCTTACGAACGGTCTCGACGATCTGACCATCTTCCATCATCCGGCGATGGACGTAGATCGGAGTCCCGGTTGGCGCGTTGTAGCGGAACGAGTAACCACCTGCGGAATTAAGGCGCTCAATGCCTCGGCGTACGGTTTCTTCGACATCCTCAGCGGCACCGGACCGCTCCAATGTCGCCCGTACCAAATCTTCCATGCGGGTGCCGGGACGCGTGTCCTCGATCTGATAACCGCATAGTTTGAGGTAGTTTGGGTTTGCATAAACAAGCAAACGATTGCTGTCGAATAGAGCCAGACCCGCTTCCGCACCCGACAACAAGTCTTCCAACTGCCGTATCGAGTATTGCGTATCCGTTCCCGACAAATTGCCCTGTTCCGAGGAAAGCAACCCGCGATCACCAAAAGCGTCCATTTCGTCACCCGACAGATTCAAAGTCAGGTAAATTTATGCCTTTGACGATAATATACGGTGAACGCCGAAGGTTTTAGTCAAATGGGGCTGTTTAATCATGAAAGCCGCGCTAAGAAATCAGCGCGGCCTTCACAATTCATGTAACGATTATTGCACCTTGGCGGATTGTATCTTCCCCCAAGGCCACTCGAAACGAGTGTATTAAAATGCAGCGAACGTGGCCAAGGTCTTCCCGTCAGGGCCAATCAACATCAGTTCCTTCAACCCTGGTGCCATGCGGTACTTCGATGCACTTTCCAGAGCAACGATGTAATCCTTCTCAAGTCGGAGATCTTTGCATTCTGTCTCGGTGCTGAAGATGTTGCCCATATCGAATGCCCCCTTAAGCGTTTCGCTGAACTCACCGCCATAGTTATTGCAGATGCCCTGACCGCCTGCGAAACCGCTGTTGCCGTCAAAGTGTAGCTCAGCGGATGCGGGAACCGATTTGCCGCGCAGGGTAGAAAGACGCCAGGACGTACCCGACAATTCTTTCAGATCGCCGATGTCTTCGGCAATCTCCAAACGAGGCGCTTCAACGGATGCAACCACCGTCACTTTAACTTCTTGGTAGGTATCAGGATCAATCTTTGGCTGCTCAATCGCCGCGATTTCTTTCGCAACAACTGTTGGTTCTTTTACTTCGACAGGCTTCTTCGCCTTGACCGAAGTGATGACTGAAGGGCTGCTCTCAACAGCATCTGTCATCGTTTTCTCGGCCACCGGTGGTGCCAACGCAGCCGTCTCGATAACCGGTGCAGCTTTTGTCTCTTCAGGCAGTTCATCAACGAAGACCGCCTCGACCTCAATCATTTTCGGCGGCTCGGTAAGCGCCGGTGCGTCAGTGATCGCGCGCCCAGCATCTGTGATCATGTTAAGTGGGCGGCGCAGCGGTAGAGGTGACGTCCGAATGGCAGCTGGTTGCACTGCTTTTGGCGGCGCGCTTTGTGCGACCACTTTATCTTCAAATACCGGCCCGATACGCGCGGGACGTGCGCGTGGGAACGGCATGAAGGTTGAGCTTCCAAGCGATGCGACTTCGACACTAGCCTCAACTGATTCAGCAATCGGATAGGTCGAAAAGTCCGCTGCCAACGGCTCTGCCTCGATCAAACCCGGGACAGGAGACTCAACGATGGCAGAATACTGAGGAAGGTCCGCCTCGACCGAAACAACAGACACCGTTTCGACCGGAGCGGAATAGCGATGGCTGGCGCTGGACCCGTAAGGAACGGATTGCTGCGGAAGAGTGTCGAGCAACGGTTCAATGTCGCGAACTTCATTGCTTGCAGACGCGTCACTGAAAATCGTCGTCGGCAACAGCGCGCTTTGCGGTAGATATTCCGGCTCCGTTGAGAAGGTGCCCTGAGAAGCCGGAAGCGGCGCCACATAAGCCGGCTGCGCAGCATCCAACGTCGTTGTCGGGATCGGAATGCTATAAGAGGTCTGTTCGGAGAGAACCGGCGCGCTGTAAGCAACGGTCTCGGAAGTATAGGTCGGTACCCCGGTCGAAATACCCGCATCGATCAAAGGCCCACCCGGAATATCGAGGATCGGCGAGGATTGGATTGTCGCATCCTGATAGACGGAACTTGCATACGTCTGCTGCACTGGGATCGACTGACCACTGCCTTGGATCGGAGCGCCGTAGGTCTGCTGATACAACGCATCATTCGCAGTTTTCGATCCGCCGATGTAGACGGGATTGCCTGGCGCAGCCGGCGCTTTTTCGGCGACTTGCGATGGCGCTTTCACCGCCGACGGTCCAAAAATTGAATCCGCCACGCCGACGGATCGCCCGTCACAAGCTGCCAGTGTTCCTGTAAGTGCCGTCGCCGCTGCCAGCCGCGAAGCCACGCTCATGCTTTTACCCATCTTCGCCATCACCAGTCTCCTTGGTTAGACCGCCCAGCTTTTTTCTCCGGGTCGGTTAGTCGAGTTTGTGTCGTCCCATCGCGAGAAACTTTTCCCGCCGTTCGAGACGTATCTGATCTGCTTCCATTCCATCGTAACTTGAGAGAGCTTCTTCGATTGCACCCCCAAGCGTTTGAACAATTTGCTCTTTGTCCCTATGTGCTCCGCCAACTGGCTCCTTAACGACAGCGTCAACGACGTTAAGAGAGAGCAAGTCCTGCGCCGTTAACCGAAGTGCCGCAGCCGCATCTTTTGCCTTGTCCGCATCCTTCCAAAGGATCGATGCGCACCCTTCGGGTGAAATCACTGAATAGATTGAGTTTTCCAACATCAGGACGCGGTTTGCTGTCGCCAAAGCGATCGCGCCACCGGACCCGCCCTCGCCAATCACCGTCGCGATAATCGGGACGCTGAGGTCGAGGCACTTTTCTGTCGAACGAGCGATTGCTTCAGCCTGCCCGCGTTCTTCAGCGCCCTTTCCAGGATAGGCACCGGGAGTATCGACGAAACTAAGCACAGGGAGCGAGAAACGATCCGCAAGGTCCATCAAACGAATGGCTTTTCGATACCCCTCAGGACGCGCCATGCCGAAGTTGCGGCGCAGGCGTTCGTGGGTGTCCGCGCCCTTCTCCTGACCCAGCACAACGACAGGACGTTCGCGAAAGCGACCCAAACCGCCGATGACCGCTTCATCTTCGGCAAAACCGCGATCTCCCGCCAGTGGCGTGAAATCGTCAATCAGCGCGTCAACCATCTCTTGCGCATGGGGTCGGTTCGGATGCCGCGCGACCTGACAACGGCGCCAAGGCGTCAGTTTGCCATAGAGATCGACCAGTTGCTTCTGCGCCTTTTCCTCAAGCTGAGAGACTTCGCGCCCGATATCCATATCAGGATCGTCTTTAGCGAGGACCCGAAGTTCCTCCGCTTTGCCTTCCAGTTCGGCGACGCTTTTTTCAAAGTCGAGGTATTGCAGCATGGTTCCTGTTTCCGATCATTAATGAAGCTTAACCTAAAATCATACGTGAAGAAAAGACTTTAAGTTACTGACTCTACATAAAAATTTTCTGTCTCTTTACGAAACACTTTAACAAGTGTCATTCGTAAATGAGCGCGGTAAGTGTCTCTTTCAACGACAAAAGATCCCGTTCTTCACTCATTCGGTGGTCGCTGCCCTTGGAAAGTGAGAGCCGGATATCCGAGCAATCCAGGTGAGCCAGGAGACGAAGCGCGCGTTCTTGCGGCACGTCTTGGTCCTCGGTGCCATGCAGCAGGCGAACCGGAAACGGAGCCTGATAGGGCTGACGCAGGATCAGGTTTTGTCGTCCGTCTTCGATCAGACGGTGCGTAATCGGATACGGATCACCGTATTCGCTGGGGATCGCGACAAACCCTTGATCTCGGATTTCCTCTCGTTGCGCATGAGAAGCCGCTGCCCACATCGAATCTTCGGTGAAGTCAGGGGCTGCTGCAATCCCGATCAAGCCAGCAACTTTCTCCGGGGCTTCTCTTGCCAGCAGCAACGAAATCCAGCCCCCCATTGACGAACCCACGAAAATCTGTGGCCCGGACGTGAGCTGCGAAACGACATCGCGAGCATCCGCCAGCCAATCCGAGATACACCCGTCTTTGAAGTTTCCAGATGATTGGCCGTGCCCCGTATAGTCGAATCGCAAGAAGCCAACGCCCAGCGCAATGCAGGTTTCTTCTAGAAAAACAGCCTTGCCACCCGTCATGTCCGACTTAAAGCCACCGAAAAAGACGACGCCGGGTCGCTCATCATCCCCTTGCGCATTAACCTTGTAATAGGCAATAGAACGACCATCGGTAGTAGAAAATATGTCAGGGTCGCCCATGGCGCGCTCCTCCAAGAATTTTGATCCCGCTGGGCTATCCCGTTCCGCGAAGCCCGACAAGCAAGGCCCTGTTATTTTACAGCTGGTTCCGGCGCTCGACGAAGGCGGTGTCGAACGCGGGGCGCTGGAAATCGCCGAAGCCATCATCGAAGCTGGCGGACGCGCCCTGATCGCCACCGCAGGTGGCAAGATGGAGCCTCGATTACGGCAAATGGGTGGTGAGGTGTTTCGGATGCCGCTGCATCGCAAGGGACCCTTGCGCATGTGGATGAACACCCAGCGTCTCAAACGCTTGATCCGTCGCGAGAAAGTGGATCTCGTCCATGCTCGCAGCCGGGCACCCGCCTGGAGCGGATGGAAGGCGGTTCAGAAAACCAGAACGCCGTTCGTAACGACCTATCATGGTGCCTATAATGAAGGACCGCCGGGAAAGCGTCGCTATAACAGTGTCATGTCACGCGGAAAGCCCGTGATTGCCGTGTCGAACTTTATCGCTGAGATGATCCATAACCGTCATGCCACCCCTGTCGAAAATATTGTGACGATCCCACGCGGCGCGGATTTGTCTATTTTCAACCGACACCTCGTGACGTCAGAGCGGATCGCTTCGCTTGTTCAGGCTTGGCATATGGAAGACGAACAGCGTCCCGTCTTCATGTTGCCCGGGCGTTTAACGCGCTGGAAAGGCCAAGAAGTCTTCATCGATGCCTGCAAAATTTTGCGCGAACGTCGAGGTCCAGAGGCGTTTCTTGGATTGATCGTGGGCACGGCGAAAGAAGGCTCTGATTACCTGAATGCTCTGGATAAGCGGCTCAGCAAGACGCAAACGGGAGACTGTATCCGTATTGTGGGGGCCTGCAACGACATGCCCGCTGCCTACATGTTGTCGAGCTGTGTCTTGTCTGCTTCCACTGACCCCGAAGCGTTTGGCCGAGTGGCCGTCGAAGCGCAAGCGATGGGTTGCCCCGTCATCGCGACCAACCACGGCGGGGGATGCGAAACTGTTGAAGACGACATAACAGGCGTATTGGTGGAACCCGGCGATCCATCCTCAATGGCCTCGGCCATGGAAGAAATTCTGGATCTAACGGAGGAGGAGCGTGGCTGGGTTTATGATGCGGCTACTTCGCGCGTCGCCAAGCATTTCTCCATCGAACGCATGCAGGAAAGTACGCTCGACGTATACGAGAATGTCCTCGGCTATCCATTTCCTTGGCGGAAACCCATTCAGCAATGAAAAAGGCCTCGGCGGGACGTTCCGCGCGAGGCCTCGAATTCTCAAGAAGCGCTAGAAGTTAGGCAGTCGCGGCTTCCGCAGCTTTCACAACTTCTTTCTTAACCTTCAGAGCCGATGGCGACAGTTCGGTGTCGCGAGCCTTCAGAAGATAAGCATCAAGACCACCACGGTGATCGACCGTACGCAGCGTGCTGGCAGCAATCTTAAAGCTGAAGCTACGCCCAAGGCTCTCACTCGCGAGGGTAACATTGTTCAGGTTCGGCAGAAAACGGCGACGCGAGCGGTTCTTTGCGTGGCTCACATTGTTGCCGGTCAGAACGCCTTTGCCGGAAAGCTCACAACGACGGGCCATATCGAAAGTCCTCAAAACAAGTGAATCGCCGCACCCGATGGTGCGTCGGTGAGGGGCGGTGTGTACCGATACCGCTGTCTCGCGTCAAGGCTTGGAACACGAGAGTTTTCGCTCATTAGCCGGTTTTTCGCACCGATCCGACCTCGTGCAGGCCCTACTAGCATAGTCCAACCCCATAAGGCGTGTTAAAATACGGAAATTCTCGCCTCGCGCGATCTAAGGAAGGACAGACCATGGCGAAGAAATCCGCTCCGGCAAAACGGTCGCCCAGGCCAACGAAAAAAAAGGACGCGGAGAAAAAGGCCGCGCTTCGTCGTTTCATCCGGGCGCGGGGCGCCGAATATTTGGACGACCCCAATGTGACCTCGATCGGAATCGGACGCAAAAACGGGGATGGGGAACTGAGCATTGTTTTTACGGTCGGTACGAAAGCAGAAGCCTCCGCACTTGAATCGCTCGATTCGAAAATGCTGCCGGACACGATTGAGGTGGAGGGCTTTACGATCATTACAGACGTCGAACAGCGTCGGTACGATCCGTCTTATCAATTGGTCGCGCCCGAATCCCCCAATCCAAGAAAAATCCGCGCTGATCCTATGTTTCCGGGGTCGAGCGTTTGCCATGTCGGAGGGAGTGCGGGAACGTTAGGCATGATCGTCTTCGATGCCGATGACGGTGCGCCCTGTATTCTATCGAATTGGCACGTCTTGCATGGGCCGCAAGGGGCGATCGGTGACACGATTGTTCAACCAAGCCCTGCCGATGACAACAATGTCGCTGGAAACGCCTGCGCCACCCTGCTTCGCAGCCACCTTGGCCCCGCTGGTGACTGTGCGCTCGCAAAGATTCAAGGCCGGGGCATGGCTCGGGCAGTTCACGATCTCAATGTCGTTCCGACAAAGATGGCCGATGTCGATTTGGACGATAAGCTGGTGAAATCCGGACGAACGACCGGAACGACCTATGGCGTTGTCCGACGAACGGATGTGATGGTGCAGATTCCTTACGGTGGAATGATCGGCACCAGAGCCATTGGCGGTTTTGAGATTGGCGTCGATCC
>CAZXMX010000072.1:0-14631 GCA_964641645.1 uncultured Neomegalonema sp. | reverse complement strand
TAGGATACGAGGTCACCAAAAGCGAAGACCTGTCGACGCTAAAAATGCAACGCGCCATCGGGGATTTTATCGACCGTGTTGAGCCCGGAGACGAAGTCGCCTTTGTCTATGCCGGGCACGGTTGGTCGGACGGTTTGACGAACTACATAATCGGTGGCGATGCAGAAGTGCTGACGAGCAGCGCATCGCTGCGCCGCGCAGCCATTCCGATTGAGAACGGCACCAACGGAGTAATTGACGACCTGCGCCGTCAGGGGGCGCGGATTGTTTTGGCGGTACTCGACGCCTGTCGAACCAATCCTTTTAAATCCAAGAACGGGCGTAGTGGTTCGGTTGGTCTGTCACGTGGGCTGGTTCTGCTGACGCCCGTCGCGGGGACATTTACTGTCTTTTCCGCCGGCGCGGGTGAAGAGGCGTTGGATCGTCTCAATGATAAAGATAATCATCCGAATTCAGTTTTCAGCCGTGTGTTCCTTGAGGAACTGAGTGCCGGCGGAAACTTGCAAGACATTGTTCTCAATACCGCGCCGAGAGTCGCCGCGCTCGCCACAACCGTCGGCCATTCGCAACGGCCTTCTTACTACGATGGCATTGGCGAACGGTATTGTTTGTCGGCGAATTGTGCGAGCGGAACTCCGCTGTTTACCCCAGCAACAGATGCAATTTCTACGCCGGACCAACCAGAACTCGCTGTTCCGAAAGAAGCCCCGACCATCACAGAAAAGTCCGACGAAATCGTCGCCGTGTCACCCTTTCCAAATCCAAAACCAGCGATCGAACTTGACCGGATTACGTCAATCCCGCCTTCCGATCCTCTCTTGCCGACACCAGTTGAGGAGGCAACCTCCACGACGCCAGAGCCAACTGAACAAGCATTTGTCATTCTCCCATTGCCAAGCGAAGAGGATCCGTACTTTCGGCCTGACCCCATTCAACCCGCGATACCACAGCCTGCGGGCAAAGCGCTCCCTACACCAACAGGCGCGCCCGTTCAGTTTATCGCGCGTAGCGGATCTGTTATTCGAACCGTCGCACAACTCGATCGAGAATCGATTTGTTCTGTTGAACGATCGCCGCAACAGGCGACCATCGAAAACTTCTTCTCAAGAAACCAATTCTCATACAACAACCGACAATATCGAAATTTGAAGAAAGCCATCGAAGCGCTCGAACGCAGCCGATGCAGCGCCCTCGCCATTCCTCCCCGCTTAGTAGCGGATGTGATTTCCACGGTACGCGATCCGAGCCGGTGGGTCGTGTTGCCCGAGATCGTGCGCTAGGGTCTATGGCTGTTCATCCACAGAGAAATTGAATTTATCTTCGGGAACAATTGATGCGAAACGGCCTTGAAAAACCTTATCTCGGTATGAAACCCGGCGACCTTTCCGGCAAGCCATACGCAAAGTATTGGAACCCGGTAATGCGAGGGCTCCAACCTCAAGTTACGGCCGCCGCAGTCCACGGACTTTATGCCTCCGAACTGGGCATTGAACTCGATCAGATTGATGCGCTTTTGAAGCCTGGCTATTTACCCCTCGAGAATGGGTATACGCAATTGCCGTCGGGCGAATATCTCGTCGCCTGCCTGACGAAGATGCCGCGTGTCACTGGCGAGATGTTCGAGTGGTGGATGGGTTGGCACTACATGGAGGCGCAGCGCTATAAGCTGTGGCACCCAGAAGCCCATCTGGCGAATGGGACACCCGAAATGCAGGGGGACAATCCTGATCTTTCGAACCGGCAAAAGTATCAGACAACCCACTTCGTTCACGAATTCATGGGAAACGACGCGTCTGAATTCTCGATCACTTTCTCGCCCCCCGAAACGTATTTTCAGTCGAAAACCGATCTTTACAGCGATGAAGTCACCGCTTTGGTTTGCGGCAGGATCGCAACAAGACGTCCTGACATTACCATCGGCCATGTCTTTCATCAGATCCGCCAAGTCGATGGAGGGGCCGAGATGCGAAGTCGGTTCTGGTTGGGAAAACCCGAACTCGCGGGGCGCGGGAAACGCGACCTTCGAAACCGGTTTTTACGATCGAAGTGGCTGATGAAAATGCTGACCCCAAGGGGATTTGCGCGCGATGTATTGGTCCATTGCGGCATGGAAATGAACCATCTCAGCAGCTTTTTACCAGACCTCTACGCCGACTATAATTCGTGAGTTTTGTTCGGGGACGTTCGCAAAGGGCACCATCGGTTTAGTCGACCCGCTGGGATCGACGCAATGGCGAGCATCTCAAAAACTCGACAATTTTAACGATAAATCTTGGTAAGCGATTAAGATTTGTTAACGAACATTGACGTAACCACAGTCTATGGTAGCGCGTCGTAAAATCCGATCCTCCTGGTCGATTGGAAGCTCTACCGTGATCTTTGTTGTGATCACGGCCATCCTTTTTGTGTCCGTTCTTGTCGCCGCGCGATTGCAGCAAGTGCAATTGGCTGAGATGATGCTCAAGGATGCGGCGACGCAATCGATGCGCGTTAAATTTCAAACCCTCGATGCGTTCGATCGATACTATAGTAGAATCATCGTCCCAAGAGCGACCGCGGCTGGGGCGCAATTAACGCATGACTTTGAACGAAACCCACGAGACTTGCCCTTTCCTGCGACGTTCATGAAAGACGTTGCCGAGTGGCTGGGGGATAACGATCCACAGCAAGAATATCGCATTTATAGCGATTACCCATTTCCCTTTCGGAAGAACGGTGGACCAGTTGATGCGTTTGAAACAGAGGCGCTGACGAAGCTGCGCACCAACGACACGAGCGAGATTTTTGAGTTCGAAGAGCGACCCAATGGGTTACGCCTGCGGGCCGCATTCGAAGTCAAGATGGAGCAGGCTTGCGTCACTTGTCATAACCGGTTGCTTGATAGTCCCAAGAAAGACTGGAAGGTTGGGGACATCCGAGGTGCAACATCCTTGTCAATGGATCTACCCCCCGTACCCGGTTTTTTCACCGCAGAAAATTTACGGTGGCAGTTGCCAGCATTGACATCTTTGCTGGCCTTGCTCGCTGTTCCCGTCATTGCGCTTTTTATCTCCCGGTTGCGCACAAGAGAACTGTTGAAGGTCGAACGTCTTGCACTAGAACGCGACATGGCCTTGGCAGCGTCGAAAGCGAAAACGGACTTCATGGGCAATATGTCCCACGAATTACGGACTCCACTGAACGCCATTATCGGTTTCTCACAAATGATCGAGAACGGAATCAACGATAAAAATTCGAAAGAATATGCGCGCGATATTGGAAGCAGCGGTAAGCACTTGCTCGGCCTAATCAGCGATCTTCTTGATCTTGAGAAAATCGAGCGTCGGGAAATCGAATTGGATGAATCAGAATTCGACATTCTGGAAACCATCAAAGAGAATGTGCGACGGATCAAGTCTGTCGAAAGCAATGTACAACGCGGAATTCGAGTCAAAGTCAAAGGGTCGCCGGTGATGCTACGAGGCGATCAACGGATGATGAATCAGGTCGTGATCAACTTGCTCAGTAATGCCACCAAGTTTTCCAAAGCCGGTGGTTTGGTAATCATTTCCGCGAGGGTCGGACCGTCAGGCAATCTCGTCGTTGAAGTCGAAGATCATGGAATCGGAATCTCACCCAACGCAATCGGCGAGGTATTCAAACCTTACGTTCAAGCCAACGCTCAGGTGGCACGGACGCACGGCGGCACCGGTCTGGGGCTGGCGATCATAAAAGAGCAAATCGAGCTGCACGGCGGTCAAATCGAGCTTGAATCCGAGGAAGGAATTGGAACCACTGTTTCCTTCACTCTCCCCGCCCAACGGCTTCGAAGCCAAGTTCAGCAGGCCGCATGAAAGCCAATGCAGGCACCCGGTCAGAAAATGTAAATTGTCACCACATCGTTCCGCTGAATTATTGATTTCATTGAACTACTCAATGCTTTTCTCACGTAAAAATTCTACTCTTCTTCCGTTTAGTTCCTCCGGGCCTGCCAGCGCTCTTATGTCGAGTTCAGAAAAAGACTGAATTGACGGGGGTCGAAAGCCCTGAAAGTGCTGGCTTTCAGAATCTATGGAAGACTGGGACGACTAACAACGAATGGGGTAGATGGTACAAATACCGAAGAAGGCTGGACTGATTTCAGCCTGATAGCTGCACATCAAAAAGTGCAGTAAACCAAATCAGATTGGGTCAAAAGTTGCCAAAATCGAACAAATCTATGGCCCCCTACGCCCAGCCAGGGTCGCACCCTCTGCCATCGCGGCCAGCTTCGCGTAGGCAATATCGGGGTCGATCGATCCAAAACCAGCGAAGGTGCCGAAGCCACAATCTGAACCAGCAATCACCCTATCTGAACCGACAATTTTGACGAATTGCTCGATACGCTGTGCAATGAGCTCAGGATGCTCCACAAAATTCGTCGTGGTATCGACAACACCAGGAACCAAGATCTTGTTATCTGGAATATCCGCCTTTCGGTCTCTGAAGGTTGTCCACTCATGGCCGTGACGGGGATTGGACGTCTCGAACAGAATGTACTGTGCTTTCGTTGACATCAGCGTGTCAAACATCGTCGCCATTGGAATGTCGCAAATGTGCGGACCTTCATAATTGCCCCAACAAATATGGATCCGGACACGGTTAGCGGGGACGTCCTGCAATGCATGATTTAAGGCGTCCACATGGCTGTTTGCGATCGCTACAAATTCTGAATCAGAGAGATCGTTGAACAGCATATGTCGGGAGAGAGCGAGGTCAGGGCAATCTAGCTGAACATCAAGCCCTGCCTTCACGATGGTCTCGTACTCCGCTTTCATCGCGTCGGCCAATGCGGCGAGGTAAGCTTCGCGTGTCTTATAGAAGTCGTTTTGTAAGAACAGCGAAATGACACCGGGCGAAGCGGCGTTAATGAAGCCGCGTTCGACTCCGTGTTTGGCCATCGCCGCCTTCAGATTGGCGATGTCTTTCTCTAGTTCCCCCTGCCCTTTCGAACGAACCTCGCCAACGCACATGGGGCGCGCGTATTGAGGCGTTCCGCCGTCATCGGCCAACCGCTTGAGGAAGCCCGGAAACTGTTTGAGGTCCGCGGGCGCGTTACGCGGGCTATCACCGCCAAAGCCGGTATAGCGATCCTTCACATACGTCGCGTAGCTGATTTTCGACGTCTCCCCGTCAGAGACAATTCCCACGCCTGCCGCCACCTGTTTCGCAACAGTATCATCAACCGCTTGCGTCATTGCCGCATCGAAATCGGTCTGCTGAAAGGGTTCGTTTTTTTCGCGCGCGAAAATGAAATCAACCACTTTTTGAGAACGCGGCAGAGAGCCAACATGCGTCGTCAAGATTTCCGCCATTTCAATCAGTCCTTGCTTCGAAATTGAGGGCTAACCTTGCCAAGTCGCCCCGGCTGGGTCGTCGTTGGAAAAGACGCGATAGAGCGACGCTTCTCCGGTCATCGCCGGATAGAGCGCGTGCTGTTTGTTGGGAGGGATCGCGGCTGTATCACCGGGATTGAGCGACGTCGTTCCACCTTCATAATCCAATCGCCAATGCCCACGCATCGGCATGAGAATCGTATGGCAGTCGTAGGTCTGCGGTTTGGGCGAAATGGAATTTCTGGACAGCAGTTCGACCTCAAAACCCGGTCTGTCTGGCAACACGCCTTCCGCGCCGATGACTTTGACAGGCTGGGTGTCTGACAGGGCCATCAAATCCCAGTACCGGGCAACATGACGCGGAACGACGTCTTGGGAGGATGGTTCTGGATAGGCAGTCAGTTCCGCTTCCGTCAAGACGGGCATTGGCGAAACACCCTCGGGCAAAGTGTGCCCTTTGGTCGTGTTATAGAGCTTTCCGTTTTCGCCCAGGATTAAGCCGTGATCTTTCGCATCCTCGATCACTTGCGGCGCCCAGATGACGCCGCCGCCAGCATCATCGCCACCCAACACGGCCATGATCATTCCGTAATCGGTGCCGATATTCTCGAAGCCTCGGAAAATTCCTGTGGGGATGTTGATAATATCGCCTTCTTCCAGAACGACTTCGCCAGCAGTCCCCCAGCGCCCCCAAAAAAATCGCCAACGCCCCTTAAGAACAAAGAAAACCTCAGCGGTCCGATGGCTATGGAGCGAGTTCCGGCATTTTGGTGGTTGGCCCGCCGCGCCAATGTTGAACCCCGGCGTATCCGCAATGTGGACGTGCTGATCGGCGGATTCAGAAACACCGCCACCGATGATCGTAAAATTTTCTTTTTGATCTGACCCCGGTGTATGCGCATCGATAAACGCGGTCTTACACGGCTGCAAATCGCCGTATCGGACAATTCTGGCTTCCATCTCTGCCGGTGTCATTTCGTATTCCTCAGAATTTCAAGCCACGCCGTTCGGAGCGGTCACCCAGTTTTCATGATAATTTGTTTCCAGACCGCTGTCTCATCGAAGATCACAAATTCACGGCGCAATCCTCTTGGCCCATGCTCAGCGTGACTGATCCCCATGATATAGACATCGGCACCCGACGGCGTTCCAAATGTTCCCCAGCCATCGTGCTTGCCGTGAAGCGACCACCTGATTGCCGCGCGTGGGGCACTCATCTCGTCGTCACGCCCAACTTGGTGGTCGATCGCGAACGTCGCACTTGGGAATGACGCACGAAGGCCCATCCAGAATTGATCCGTTGAATCGTGACCGTACGCTGTCACGCCTCCGGGCAGTTCCAACTGGCAGGCACGATCGTATGATGTGGGGATCGCGGCCATATCCGCACCCATGATCTTTGTTAGCGTGTCGGCGTAGCGTTGACCCCACTCGTTCTCATTTCCGCGCCCGATATACGGCCCCCGGAGGTCACTGGCGGGCGAAAAGGGAGGTGCGACGGCATCGCCCTCGGCATCAATCTGTGACCGCGCATAGTCAGCCGGATCCCAACCGAGTTGACGGACGATGGCTCCTTGATCGCGGATGAGCCACTCGTCATTGATCTGGTTATTGATCGCGTGGCAGTCGGCAATGATGCGATACTTGAGTTTCTTGCCCGTTGCCTTCCCATAAATGCCGTCACCATCATGTGTCGCCGTCGAAAGAATACGATGGGACGACAGCATACCGACGTCAGGATTGCCCGACCAAATGACGTCCTCACCCAGTAACCTGCGATCAGGAAACTCCGCCAATGTTGCCATCGTCGCCGCGATGACTCCTTTGTTTCCCGTCACCACCGATGCCGGAGATCGCACAACAATATCTTCGCTGTAATATTGGTGGAGGGTCGCGATGCCGCGATCTTCCCAGATCTCCTTGGTGATCCCGAGGATATAATCCGGAAAGTCTTTCCAGCGCGGGTCAAACCCCTTCATGACCACGGTTCCTTATTCGTTGTTCCGGATTCACAGCTTTGACAAAACATCAGTAGCCATCCGGCTTGGCGGGTGTCTTCTCGTTTTCGTCATAGGCTTCCCACCCTTCACCGCCAAAGACATCAACACCGAGCTGCATCATCACAGAGGCAAAATCGACGGAAACAGGATTGTCGGCGATGCGCCCCTCTTCGATGCGCCAGAAATCCATGTAGGGGATTTTTACCCGCTTTCCGGTCGCCGGAATTCCCATGAAGGGCCCAGAATGCGTCCCCTCGATATGGCCAAAACAAGCAGCCCACTCGCCGTCAGCCATAAAATGTTCGGTGATGTAGTCGCGATCCGTAAAAGCCGCTCGCAATGGAAACTGCCAGTTGCGTTGGAATTCCGCGATGCCACGTTTGATGCCGCATCCCTGATTACCGCGCCAGACAAAGTCTTCGGTGAAGTACTTCGACATATCCATCTCGTTGGCCGCCAATCCAGCCTCCATGCGCTTAACAGCAGCAAGAGAGTCAGCGGTTTTTTGATCGTGGGTCATGCGGCACTCATTGAGGTCATTGGTGTGGGAGCTTTGGATTGATCGAAATACTTGGTTTTATTGCGAGAAGCTAAGCGAGCCGCTCTCCCGTTTCAGAATTAAAGAGGTGACAGATAGCGGCCGGAATAGACACGCTCACGGGATCGCCAATCTTCGTCCGATAGTCCTTGCCGGACTTAACCGACAAGATCGTCCCCCCTGCCCGCATCGTAACCATCGTCGCTTCTCCGAGAAGTTCCAGCGAGTAGACCGTCGAATTGGCCTGCCCGTTCGAATCCGCCACGCTCGCATCTTCGGCCCGAAAACCGAGCGTGATACTGCCGGAGTGAGCGGCTGGCAGGCCGGAAACCGAAATCCCTTCGGCGGTAAAAGTCCCACCCTCAACCTTGCCTTCGACAAGGTTCATCGCCGGTGACCCGATGAACCCGGCAACGAATGTGTTCGCCGGGTTGTCATAAATGTCCGTCGGGGTTCCAACTTGCTGGACGATGCCTTCATTCATCACGACGACGCGGTCTGCGAGGGTCATCGCTTCAATCTGGTCATGCGTCACATAGATCGTCGTGGTCTTGAGTTCATGGCTCAGGTTTTTGATCTGAGCCCGCGTCGACACCCTCAGCTTCGCGTCGAGGTTTGAGAGTGGTTCATCCATGAGAAAAACGTTTGGTTCGCGCACGACCGCACGCGCCAAGGCAACGCGCTGTCGTTGACCGCCCGATAGTTCAGCCGGTTTTCGGTGCAAAAAGTCGTCCAATTCGACCATCGCCGAAGCCCGCATTACCCGATCATGATGCTCGGACGAAGGAATCCCCCTCACCTTTAGCGGAAACCGAATGTTCTCAAAGACGTTCATGTTGGGATAGAGCGCGTATGACTGGAAAACCATAGCAACGTCGCGGTCTTTTGGGTCAAGATCATTGATCCGTTTCCCGTCGACAAAAATGTCGCCGCCTGAGGCATCCTCCAATCCGGCGATCATGCGCATCGTCGTTGTTTTGCCACAGCCTGAAGGCCCTAGCAGGACGAGAAATTCTTGGTCGGGGATCGTCAGATTAAAATCGTGAACGCCCACAAAACTGCCCCAGCGTTTGGACACATTGCGAAGCTGAATCTCGGCCATCGGCCTCCCCTAAATTGCATCCGCTTTCAACGATCAGCGAAAATTCCATCATCTAACAAGCCTGAAAGTCTCGTACCTGACAAGGCTAAAAGTTCTTGTCTTGCAACGGAGACAGTGAGTTACTTCCGTCCGAAACTGAGTGGAGCCCGCGATTCGATCAGAACCGCTTTTCCGCCCTTTGCGGTCATATGGCCGCCCAGAATAAAATGCCGGACCGAACGGGGCCGAACCAGAGAACACACGGGGAGAATCTAGAGATGAAATCGTTGAAAACAGCCGTATTGGGAACCGCATTCGCTGTTCTGTCCAGTTCCGCCGCCGTCGCGGCCTGTGGGATTGATAGCGGACGCATCAGCATCGTTGGGAACGAGTTTCCCGCGATCCAATCGGTTGCGGCAGCCGCGGTTGCCTGCGCTGAGGGCGACGTCAAAGCCGAGTCGAACCTGACCGCCGACCACCAGAAGATCAACGTGCCGGGCATGACCGGCGATCCGGCAGAATATACAACAGCGATTGTCGCAAACTCGTCGATCGTTGCGTTGATGAACGAAGACGTCATCCGCCCGCTTGATGATCTTGTTGCCGAACACGGCAAAGACATTCCCAAACAGCAACTGATCACCGTTAACGGTAAGATCATGGCCGTCGCATTTATGGCAAATGCTCAGCACCTCGTCTATCGCAAGGATATTCTTGAAAAGGTGGGGATGGATGTTCCGACCTCTTACGAAGAAGTCTTGGCAGCCGCTGCGAAAATTCGGCGCGAAGGCATTTTGGAGTTCCCGGTCGGTGGGGCGTATAAAGCCGGTTGGAACTTAGCTCAAGAATTTACCAATATGTACCTGGGCACGGGCGGTGAGTTCTTCGAACCCGGCACGGCCAATGTCTCGATCAACAATGCCAAGGGCGTTGAGGCGTTGGAGATGATGAAGGCGCTGACCGCCTATATGAACCCTGATTTCCTCACCCATGATAGCAACGCGACGGGTGCCGAAATGGAAGCCGGTAATGTCGCCATGATGAATATGTGGGGCAGCCGTACCGGAAAACTGATGGATGACGAAGGAGCTGAAGAGGCCGTCTATTCGAACATCGCCGTCGGTGGGCCACTTATGGTCGGCGGAAGCGGTCGTCCTGCAACAACGCTTTGGTGGGATGGCTGGACGGTTTCCAAGAACATCAGCGATGAGGATGCCGTAGCAACCTTCTTGGCGATGAAGGCCGGTGTTGCGCCAGACATTCTCAACGAGAAAACGATGTCAGAAGCGGTTTGGCTGATGCCAAACTTTAAGCCACAGCCGGTCAACGAAGGCGTTTTGGCCTCTGTCGCCGCGAAATCCACCCCCTATCCGATGGTGCCGTTTCAGGGCCTGTTGCACACAGCTCTGGGCGATAACATCGGTGACTTTCTGCAAGGGAATGAGACAGCCAAGCAAACGCTTGCAGATATCGAAGCGACTTACACCGCCGCTGCGACTGAAAAAGGTTTCTTGAAATAATGCGATGTTGAGCGGGGCTTTCGCGGCCCCGCTCAAACTTGTGTTGTCTAAAGAGATCACTCAAGGACGCGTCAGGCGATGAAGCACAGTTCTTTTTTCTGGTTCGTCCTGCCCTCAGCAATTTTAATGCTGTTGTTCATCGCAATGCCGATTGTCTCCGTCGTGACGCAATCGCTCTATACCGCACATGAGCAAGTCATCGTCGAAGTCGAAAACTGCGGCCCGTTTGGGTGTACAAAATCGACCACGATTGACCAAGACGCCACAGATGCCCTGCGCAACGCCGAGCCCCTCGGCGAATATGCGGGTCTTGATATCTATAAAGATCGAAACCACTTGGCTTTCGCCGAAGTCGGCGCGGCTTGGGTTGAGAGCGACGGATTGCCGAACTTTGGCAAAACGCTGATGAACTTGCCGTTCTACAAAGCACTGGCCTTCACGCTGACCTTTACGGCGGTCGTCACACCGTTGACAATCATACTGGGTTTTATGATCGCGTTAGCCATTAATTCGGTCGCCAGTTTCTTTAAAGGCCCGACGATTTTTTTCTCGCTCTTGCCCTTCATCGTAACGCCGTTAGTTGGCTCGCTTGTCCTGTTTTGGATGGTAGACGCGCGGGGTATTCTGGGAGTGGGATTACAGTGGCTCTCCGGAGACCCAACTCTCTCGGTCAAAGCAAATACCGCGCTCATGTGGATCATGTTGATGGCCTATGGCGTTTGGCACGCCGCACCCTTTGCCTTCGTTGTTTTCTACGCCGGACTTCAGACCGTAAACCAAGACACGATCGAAGCTGCACTGATTGACGGGGCGAGTCGGTGGGAGCGCATTCGTTATGTCGTTATCCCCCACCTGATGCCTTTGGTTATCTTTGTCGCCCTGATTCAGTTGATGGATAATTTCAGAGTCTTCGAACCGATCTTCTCGTTCAGTGCGGCGGCACACGCGACATCGCTATCCTACGCGATTTTCAATGATCTGGGCGGAGAGACTCGCCTGCTGTCGTCGGCAGCCGCAACGTCGGTTCTCACAATCATTGGTGTCGCGATCCTGTTATCGCCGGTCTTGGCGCGCACCTACCGCGACTTCGGCACGAAGAACTAAGGCCGGTCATGTCAAAAGCTACGCGTCCCTCGGTATCCGTCCAAATTCTCGCCATGAGCTTTTTGCTGGCTTGGTTGATCATGGCCGCCTTCCCATTTCTCTGGACGCTATGGGGTTCGTTCAAAGTCGAGGGCGATTTCTTTTCCAAGGCCAATTGGTCTCAATCGTTTAGCGGCACGCTGACACAAGTCGAAACCGGTGGCTCGTTCACTGGCGACGGGTATTACGGCGCATGGGTTAAAGAAGATTTTTGGCGAGCCGCATTGAACAGCACCATCGTTTGCTTTTGCGTCGTCACCATCTCGCTGACCTGTGGCACATTGGGCGGATACGCACTTTCACGATCCACCCATCGCTACGCTTTCTGGTTTCTATTTTTCGCGCTGATCTTTCGCGCCATGCCGCCCATCACACTCGTTTCAGGGTACATGTTGCCCTTCTTTGAATGGAACCTCTGGGGGCACCTCAGCACGACCATCATCGTTTTGGTGGCAATCAATCAACCGTTCACGCTCTGGATGCTGCACGCATTCTTTAAGAACATTCCAAAAGATCTGGATGAAAGCGCCATGGTCGACGGATGCACGCGCTTTCAGGCATTTCGCCACGTCATCATTCCCGTTATGTGGCCCGGGGTAATCACGACAGGTCTGTTCAGCTTTCTCCTTGCCTATAATGACTTTGCAGTGACCTCCATGCTGTTGAGCAAAGAAAACCAAACCATGGTTCCCAAGCTCGCATCCTTCCTCGGGACAACGCAAACCAAAGGCAATGTGATGTTTGCAGTTGCCGCCGTTGTATCAATCACCGCGCCCTTGTTCGTTATGGTCATGTTCTTCCAGCGCCAGATCGTATCCGGCCTGACCGCCGGTGCAGTCAAAGGCTAATCATGGATGACCTTCAGAACGCCAAACGAGTTGTCCTCAACCACTACGAGGCCATCGCATCGGCAACCCCGCAAGCGATGGCGCCATCGTTAGCCGAGCATGTATCAGACGATTGGCATTGGCGCGGCGTGCACCCGTTTCACGAACAACACGGCGCATCCGCCGTCGCCGAGGCGTTTTGGACCCCGCTCGCTAAATCGCTGAAGAACCTGCAACGGCGGCAGGACATCTTCTTCGCCGGTCGGAATATGATGGATGACTTTGAGGGGGTGTGGGTAACCTCGATGGGGCATCTTCTGGCGCTGTTTGACGAGCCGTTCCTTGGCATTCCCCCAACCCGAAAGATCGTGATGCTAAGGTACGCCGAGTTCAATCGCGTCGAAGGTGACAAGATCGTCGAAACCGGAATGTTCTGTGACCTTCTTCATCTGATGGCACAGGCTGGCATCCATCCGATTCCCAATCAGACGGCCATGCATTTGGTCCAACCCGGACCGGCGACTCATGACGGATTGCTCTATGATCCGCATCCCCCTGTAGAAGGCGAGGAAACGCTTGATCTTATCAATCGAATGATTGGCGACATCAACGCGAACAGCAACAGCGCCGAGAACGCCGCGCCGCGCGATGCCACCCCGCAGGACGAACTGCGGTTGTGTTGGCATGACGATATGCTCTGGTGGGGTCCAGAAGGCATTGGCGCGACCTACACGATTGATCGCTATATCGAACAACACCAAAAGCCGTTTCGAACGCAGCTCTCAGATCGAGTCTTCAACGGCCATATCGCAAGGCTGGCCGAAGGGAACTATGGTGGATTTTTCGGGTGGCCCAATCTTACCCTGCGCCCGACCGGAGGCTACGTCGGTCAACCTCCCAACCGTGAAATCACGGCAGATATGCGAGTCGTCGACATTTACCGCCGCGACGGAAACAAGCTCGCCGAGAACTGGGTTTTCATCGACATGCTTCATTTCCTCAAGATGCAAGGAAATGATCTGCTAGAACGAGCTTCCAGGCGCCAATGAGGAAAACGTCAGGATGGACCTGTCGCGGGATTGTACCGCTCCTTTGATCACGTATCGTGTTGCAAAGGAGATGAGAGATGAACCAACGACCGACAGAGGAATTTTGAGCAGGGATAGTGCTTGTAGCACTGACGGCTAGTCAGCCGCGTGAGGATTTTCAAGTTGATTTCACTGAAGAGAAAGTTGAGCGCCGAGGTTAAGCTAAGTGGACATTATCTCTCATTAGCGATCACCAGCAGGTCAGCCAGACCGGACGCTTACCGATAAACTGCAAAAAGAGATTTGTTAAACTTGAGACCGGAAATGTCTCTTTGATGCCAGAAAAGGCAAAGGGCATGACAAAAAAGGCAAACCCTTGTGGCATTTCACAGAAAATGTAAATTGTCACCACATCGTTCCTCTGAGAGAACGAAATCATTCAGCTATTGGGAACTTTTTCTCACGTATAGTTCCTTTTTTCTCACGTTTGGTTCCTCTAGGGCCAACAAGCTTAATGAACATACTATTCTTGATGTCCCGCGCCGAGGTTAGGTTAGCAACTTAAGACCCGAAACGATCGCCACGCAAAAATCAAAGAGCTGATTGATCGAACGGACAATCGCCGAACCTCGGAATGAGACCGGAATGCCTCGAGAGTAGGGGTTAGAAGAAGCGATTCACCGCGCCACAAGCATGGTGGGCTTTCGTCCCTTGCGGGGCGCTTTCCGTTCGCTCCGCTCACCGTGCCCCTTCCGGATCGAAAGCCATGCGTCCCGATCCTCGGGACGCACCCGGCGGCTCCGCCGCCCTTGCCGGAGATCCTGATGCCTGACCTCGGGCAGGACGGAACCCAAGGTAGTCGTTCCGGTAGGCGGGAAGCCTGAAGAACCGGTAGGCCGACCGGCAGCGCCTGGCGAGGTCGCACCAGGAGCCGCCACGGACAACGCGGAGCGCCTCGCCACCCTACTGAGAAACCTGCCGGGGTGAACCGTCAGCTGCAGCGCCCTCACGACTGTCTTGCCAATCATCTAGACACCATTCCCAGACATTGCCGTGCATCTGCCACAGGCCCCAAGCGTTGGGGAGGTATCTACTACAAATGGTCCAAGGACTTCCTGGAAGCTGGCAAGCGACGACTGA
>CAZXMX010000071.1:0-14770 GCA_964641645.1 uncultured Neomegalonema sp. | reverse complement strand
CTTCGACCCCGGTATCGGGTAGCGTCCGCGCGACCCTTCAAGAGACAGGTATCGAGTTCATGGACGCAACGGCGCTTCTTAATATTTCGGCGATCTTGCTCGCGTTCGCGGCGGTCTTTGGCTGGATCAACACCAAGTTCCTGAAACTGCCGATGACCATTGGTCTCGTGCTGATCTCCTTGGCCGCGTCGATGAGCGTGATTGGCTTGGATGCCATGTTTAACCTTGGGTATTCCGAGGTCGCGCGTTCGGCGCTCAATAACATTGATTTCCACGACAGTCTGATGATCGGGATGCTCCACCTGCTGTTATTTGCAGGGGCCTTGCACACTGATCTCGACAATCTGCTGGTTTATAAGTGGCATATCCTGCTGATGGCGACGTTGGGCGTCATGATCTCGACCGCCGTCATTGGCATCATCACCTATTACCTCGTTGGGTTCTTCGGCTTTGACGTCCCGTTTATCTGGTGTCTGGTGTTCGGCTCGCTGATCTCGCCGACCGATCCGGTCGCGGTTCTGTCGATCATCCGCACGCTGGATGTCCCAAAGAACCTACAAACCAAAATCGCCGGAGAAAGCCTCTTTAACGACGGCGTTGGTGTTGTGGTCTTTCTGGCGCTGGTCGGCATCGCGACAGGCGGCGGTGGGCATGGTGTGGCGGAAGTGGCCACCGATGGCATCGAGGTCGCGCATGCGGCGGCGGTTAGTACGGGCGGGTTCGACGCGGGCGCAATCGTGAAGCTCTTGTTCCAAGAGGTCGTCGTCGGTGTCGCCATCGGTCTCGTGCTTGGTTACGTCACCTTCCTCGCCATGCGTTCCATCGACGATTATGTCGTTGAGGTCATCATGTCGCTGGCCTTGGTCATGGCGATTTACGCGCTGTGTAGTTTTGTCCATGCTTCAGGCCCGCTCGGTGTGGTCGTCGCAGGTCTCTTCATCGGCAATCACGGCACCCGCTTCGCCATGTCGAGCGTCACCGAGGAACATCTGGAGAAATTCTGGGAGCTGATCGACGAAATCCTTAACGCCGTCCTGTTCCTGTTGATCGGTTTCGAGATCCTCGTGATCCCCTTCTCTCAGAACCTGATTTGGTTGGTTGTCGCTATCCTACCGGTTGTGTTGATAGGCCGCACCTTGGCGGTCAGTGTCCCGACAGGGCTGATCCGCTCTCGCGGTGGATTCGTCGAGAAAGGCGCTGTTCCCGTGCTGATTTGGGGTGGATTGCGCGGCGGTATCTCCGTTGCACTCGCGCTATCGCTCCCTGAATTTGAGGGCAAATCAGCGGTCCTCGCCATGACCTATGGCGTCGTGATTTTCTCGATCGTCATTCAGGGTCTCACGGTGCAACGCGTAATTGCAAAATTTGTTCAGCCGTCCGCTGGCGGGTAAGAAAGCCTTAACCACCCTGAGCATATTTTAGGCATCGGAGCCCGCACATCTTCTGTGGGCATTGGAGCCGAGTGAAATACGCGATGCCCGTCAGCGTCTCTTCTCTAAGTATCGGCGATGTGCTGGGCGCGCTCACAGGCGTGAACGAAGCGACGTACCTTTGGGCGCCAGAAGACGACACGATTGACTGGGCGGTTGCTCCCTCAAAATTGCTAGACGCACCAACGCTCTCCGACCCAACATCCGGGGTGGCATGGCGCGCGTTGATGTCATCGGGCGATGCCGAGGCACGGGATGCTTGGTTGGTGGACCCCCAAGGCGAAGCGACCTTCACCGGAACCTATGCGATCGGACCGATGAAAGACTCGCTCTGGGTCGAGGAGCGGATTGTTCAGATTGCCGATGCAGAGGACGGTTCAAAACGGTATTTGGGCCGACTGCGCAATGTCTCTTCGGATCAAGAGCGTCTTGAAAAGTTAGATTATCTCGCTCGCTTTGACGAGCTGACCGGGCACCTCAGCCGCGCTCATCTGCGCAGGCTTCTCGCCCGTCGATTAGAGCAGGCGAACGAAACCAACGGGACGATCAGTTTCGGATTGCTTGGGCTCGACAACCTTTCGGGCTTCAACACGATGTTCGGTTTCGATGTTGCCGACGGTGTTCTGGTTCGGATTGGTGAAGAAATCCTACGCCATCTCGGACCCAAAGATGCGATTGGTCGCATCGGCAGTTCCAAGTTTGCCATCGTTTTCGCGGACTGCCTGAAAGAAGATCTGCCGCAACGCCTTGGCCAGATCCAATCCGCGATCCGCGATACCCCGATTGAAACGGGCGCAGGACCGGTGGCGGTCACGGTTTCCGCTGCAGGGCTGTCGCTTCCTGAGGACGGCGCGACGACCGACGACGCTTTCGCTGCTGCGGAAGATACGCTCAATCACGCTAAAGACTTTGGGCTGGATCAAGTCTTGATCTATTCCCCCGACGACAATCTTTCGGCACGACGCCGCGAAAATATCGCGATGGCGGACGATCTGGTTGCCGCCCTGCGCGAAGACCGCCTCAGCTTGGCCTATCAACCCATTGTCCAAGCGCATGATACAAAGCAAGTTGCCTTCTACGAAAGCCTGCTGCGTCTGACGGATCGTTCGGGTCAGCTTATTAATGCCGGGATGTTCATGCCCGTGGCTGAAAAACTGGGCCTCGTGCGTTTGCTGGATCGCCGCGTGCTTGAACTGGCCTTTGAGACTCTTCGCCGGAACACGCGCGTTCGTCTCAGCATCAACGCGTCACCGCAGTCGCTGCGCGACTCTCGGTGGCAGGCGCTGTTCGAAGAACTCGCCGATGAGAACCCGAATGCGCTGGAACGCCTGATCCTTGAAGTGACCGAGGCGACCGTCATCGACGATGCTGACGATACCGGACGTATTCTCAACCGGTTCCGAGATCGGGGCTGCGCGATTGCACTGGATGACTTTGGCGCGGGCTATACGTCCTTCCAGCAACTGCGAGATCTGCAACTCGATATCGTCAAGATCGATGGATGTTATGTTCGCAACGTCCTTGATAATCCAAGCGATCAAGTCTTCATCGAGGCGCTGACCAGCATTGCAAAACATCAAGAGCTTTTGATCGTCGCTGAGATGGTCGACAGCGATGAGGCTGCGGCTCTGTTGCGGTCGCTTGGCGTCGACACGTTCCAAGGCTTCCACTTTGGTCGCCCTGAAGTCGCACCGGATTGGCTCAACCAAGGCGAAGACGACGAGATCGTTCAAACCGCCGCGTCGCGATAACGCACGCCTGCCGCTCACACCGCTTTCGGATCGAGCAGGTCACGGGTCAAATCTCCGACGGCTTTCTCCACCCGCTCATCAAACGCATTGCATACAATCCCGAGGGCAACACCGCGTTCAGGCAGCAACGTCGCTTGTGCAAACCAAGCCGTGTTCGAACCGGTATGGGTCAAGATCGAACCACTCGACGTCGATCCGCCACGCCACCCCATCGCAAATCCATTTGGAGCGGGCGTGTGCAAGTGGCGCAGCGCCGCTGCGCTGATAAAACCGTTCGGTCGCAATTGGGCGTTCAGAAAATGACCCCAACCTCTTAAACTCAGATTGATCCGCCCGGCGGGGCCATAGGCTTTTGGATTGTCTGATCGTTCGGGTTGCCAGTTCGCGTGAAGGCGGCGATGCCCGGACGGATGTCCGTCGCCCAAACTTCCAAACCCAAACTCCGAGATGCCGAGCGGCCCCAGCACCTCGTTTTGCAAACTCGTTTCCCAAGGGCGTCCCGTTAGCTTTTCGATCACGGTGCCGACGAGAATATACCCCACATTGGAGTAGCCAATATCGAGGCGCGGCATTTCCTTTAGTGCGTGGGAGGCAATAAAGCGCCGCTGCGCAATCATCGGGGCGTTTGAGCGCCGCAACGCGCGAAAGGTACTCGGCGCCGGATTCTTCGTCACCCCAGCCGAATGGGTTAGCAGCGCGTGCAGCGGCATGTCGCGAAAAGCGGGGGCCATTTGCATCGCCATATCGGGTAAGACATCGCCGAGGCTCGTTTCGAATGTCACCCGTCCTCGATCAACCAGCCGAGCGAACAGCGTGGCCGTTAACGCTTTGGTGCAAGAGCCAAGATGCCATCGCGGCGCCGGATTGGGGGGCAAGAGACCATGCTTGGTCGTGTGAAGAGAGCCGCGCGATCCGACCCAAACCGCACCAATCGCTGGGGAGAGGTGCTTCGCCCGGCTTTCGGAGATACGGTCATCAAAGTCGTATGGGATCTCCATCGCGATGCCCTTGCATGGCAAATTCAGCTAAAATTCTATGCGAATTTTAGGCCGAATAAGGGGGGAAAAAGGTTTAAAATCGGAGGGGTAGGTAAGGGGTTATTAGGGGGAACACCGTAAAGTTTGCGGAAATATTGAATAAACGAGGATGCTATGATCCGTAAGCTTTTCGCTCTCACCGTTCTGGTTGCTGCTTCAGCGGCGATCCCTGCTGTTGCTCTTGAAGCAGAGCAACGCGTTCTCAAAGAAGTCGTTGTTAAACAAGCCGATGGTACTGAGAAAAGATCTTACGTCGCAGCGGACTTGGTGACACCCGGATCAACGGTCGTCTACGCGCTGGTCTTCCGCAACGACCAGCCTGCACCGGCGGATGACATCGTTCTCGTGATGCCCGTTCCGTCAGAAGTTGCTTACATCGAAGGATCGGCAACAAACCGCTTGGGCGTTGCAGACTTCTCCGCAGATGGCGGCTCGTCCTACGCGCCTCGTCAAAGCCTGAATGTCACCGATGCAGACGGTCGCGTTCGTGCGGCTGGTGCGGAAGACATCACGCATGTTCGTTGGACCGTCGCAAAAGCGATCCAACCCGGAGAAACCGGACAACTCTGGTTCCGTGGAACCCTCAAGTAATGCGCTAACCAAATCCCTGCGCCGCCGAACTTTCGGCGCGGACCGCAACGACCCGAAAACCCTGGATCTTCGATCCGGGGTTTTTTGATTTGGTAAAGTAAAAATGAATATCAAATAAATAAAACATTAATGATAAATCAATCATAAGAAGTATTTGAACAAATTAATCGGTTTTTACCACGAATTTTTCGAACTAATTAGATTTCTTTGCATAATTTATACAAGGACAAAAAAACGAGGGATACGTCATGATAACCAAAGACTTCTTCAAAGGCCTATTGGCCGTAGCTGCGCTGACCGCGTTTTCTACCGGTTCAGCCTCCGCTGCGGGCACGGCTGCAGATACCAACGTACAAAACACATTCAGCCTCACCTATTCGGTTGATGGTACGGAACAGCCCGTCATCGATACCGGCCCTAGTGGTTCGAATACGCCGACTGAATTCACGGTTGACCGCAAAGTCGATTTGACCGTTGTTTCGAACGGCAATGAGACGGTTGCACCGGGCGAAGCCGATGCGGAACTGACCTTTACCCTCACCAACACGGGTAACGACACGCAGGGTTACGACCTGAGCTTGGTCAACGAAGCAAACGGCAGTGTCGATGATTTCGACGCGACAGGCCTGACGATCACGTATTACGTTGGCAACAGCGCCACGGGTACGGAACTGCCTTACACACCGGGCACGTCGACTGTTGACGTTCCTGCCGATGGTCAACTGTTTGTTGTCGTTTCCGGCGACATCCCAACGGCTCCAGGCGTCGTCGATAACGATACAGCGGACATCTCGCTTGTTGCTGACACCGTCGAGCCAGGTACTCCTGGTGCGGCTTCGAATCCTGTTCTTGCGGACACCGATGGCAGCAACGATGTCACCGGCGCTGCTGAAAACGTCCTCGCAGACGGCACCAGCACGGCCAACGAAGCGGCAAACGCAGGTGACGACTCCGCAACGGGTACGTACATCGTTGCATCGGCTGATCTGACGGCTGTTAAAACCGTTGGTATCATCAGTGAAGACGGTTCGGGTTGTGCTGCGGCACCGTCCTTCCCACTCGCTGCTTTCACCACAAACAACGAGCATGCGATCCCAGGTGCTTGTGTTGAGTACCGCATCACGGTTCAGAACACCGGTGATGACGCCAGCGCAAACGCTTCCGATCTGGCACTGGTCGATACTCTGCCAAACGGCTTGACCTTCGTGAACGCGTACCAAAACGGCTTCACCGGTGGTGACTTCAACACGCCAAGCGCAGGTCCTTGTGATGGTGGTGTCTGTACCGTTGAGCTGATCAGTGCTGGCGCTGCAACGCCTGCTGGTCTCGCCTTCAACACGACGGGTACGATCGTGATCCGTGCGACGGTAACAGCGAACTAATCGCTCAGCTTACCTCCGCCGTGACGCATCTCTCAGGTGCGTCACGGCACCCTATTTGTTTGTCAATTTATCGATCTTCGCAACCAAAGAACCGCTTGTGCAATCGGTTCTTCTTTGATGGGACAACGAAACGTTGCAGTCGCTGGGTCAGTTCTTAGTTAGGTGCTTCTTGCTTGCGATCCTCGCCGTCCTTCCGGTATCAGCCGGATCGTCGAGTGCGGCAGAGTTGGGCGCGACCGTGACCAACACCGCCCGGTTGACGTGGGTCAACGGCAGCAGCGAAGTGAGCATTGTCACGAACGAAGCAACGTTTGTTGTTGAAGCCGCGCGCACTGAATCGACCATCGAATTTTTCCGCCATGCACCCAGCCTTCCCAACGCCACGCAAGAGCAGATCAACGGTTCTGACTTTGCACCAGACGGTGATACAAGCGGTTCCTTCACGCCCGTGTTCTCGGCGGCGGACGAAACCAACGCATCGTTCGACATGTCGACAACCATTCCTCTGGCACCGGCAACGGCCTACTTGACTGGCGAAGTCGTGTTTGTTCGCGTCACTGATCCCGGACAAAACGGCGATTCAACGCGGATCGAAACGGTTACGATTGTTGTCGCCTCCAGCACCGGAGATAGCATTACGCTCCGCCTCCATGAGAGTGGACCGGATACCGGAGAGTTCTGGGCCTTCGTCCCATCGGCACGCGATGCAACGCCCGTCAATGACCGCCATCTGACGACCGCTGCTCGCTCGAACCTGACGGCCACGTATGTCGATTCATTCGACTCCACCGAGGTCTCGGTTGACACCGCGCTGGTCGATCCTTTTGGCCGCGTGTTCAACGCGCTGACCGGCGAGTTGCTGAACGGTCTTCCTGTCACGCTGATTAACACCGCAACGGGCGAGCCTGCTGAGGTTTTCGGCGTCGATGGCGTCTCGCGCTATCCAAGTTCGATCACCACAGGCTCGCAAGTCACCGACGCCGGCGGCTTGGTGTACGACCTCGAAGACGGCGAGTTCCGCTTCCCGCTCGTCGCGGCAGGTGACTACGAAGTCCGCGTCGATGCGCCTGACGGCTTTATGACATCGTCGATCACGGATCCCGATGCCTTCCAAGGGTTCGATGCCGCACCGTTCACCATCGCGACGGGTTCATACGGCGAGAGTTTCGTGGTTGATGGCACCGGCCCCGTTAGCTTCGACGTTCCACTTGATCCCGCGTCTGATCTCGTGATCTCGAAGACAGCCGAAGCCTCGACCGGCGATATCGGTGACTTCATCCGCTACACCGTTGAAGTGGCGAACCAAGGGACGTCGGCGACACCGATTACCCTGCGCGATGTCACGCCAAGGGGCTTCCGCTACGTCAAAGGATCGAGCCGCATCGGATCGGGTAGTGCATCGCTACGCGCGGTTGATGACCCAACGATCAGTGAAGATGGCCGCACGCTGGACTACAACCTCGGCGTCGTGTCTTCGGCGGATACCGTCACCATTGCTTATGTCTTGCAAATCGGTGCCAGTGTTGAGCCGGGCCAAAAAGCCTATAACGCCGCCTTCGTCGCGGATCGCCTCGGCGACCCGATCTCGAACGTCGCTCGCGCACTCGTCACAATTCGCGAAGACCTATTCCGCACGAAGTCCGTCATCATCGGACGCGTTGCAGAAGAAGCGTGTGACGTCGACGAAGATTGGGCACGTGAAATTCAAGACGGCATCGGTATTCCTGGCGTGCGCCTCTATCTCGAAACCGGCGTCTACGCGGTGACCGACGAAGATGGTCTTTATCACTTCGAAGATATCTCCGAAGGCACACATGTTGTGCAGGTCGATAAAGAAACCCTGCCTGCGGGTTACGAGCCTGTCGTCTGTGAGGAAAACTCGCGCTACGCAGGCCGTGCGACGTCGAAGTTTGTCGACGTTCAAGGTGGCAACATCTGGCGCGCAAACTTCTACCTCAAGCGTACGGGTGATCTTGCCGCCGAACTCGATGTGGATGCTTTCAACGACCAAGTCGAATACAAGCAATTCGGTCGTGAATGGTTGGGCGAACAAGATGCGAAACCGGATTGGGTCTACCCAAGCCCAACGCGCACGCCGTCTAAGCCGAGTATCAACATCGGCATCAAGCATGGCCCGGAACAGAAGGTCGTCTTGACGATGAACGGCGACCCCGTCGCCAAAGAGAACTTTGAGGGTCGCGACTCGAACAACGACCGCAGTGTGATCCTCAGCCAATGGCGCGGTGTCGATCTGCGTGAAGGCCGCAACGCTTTCACCGCTCTGGTCAAATCGAAAGATGACAAGACGCTCGAAACGATCACCCGTGATATTTGGTTCGTGACCGAAGCCAAACGCGCGATCCCTGTTGTGGATCAATCCATTCTCGTCGCGGATGGACGCACCAATCCTGTGTTGGCCGTGCGCATGGAAGACGACGCAGGTCGTCCGGTTCATGCGGGCCGCGAGATGACGGTTGTCGTCGGGTCGCCCTACCGCGCCGAAGCCAAGCACAAAATCGAAGACGCCAACGAGCTGGTCGCGCCGCGTTCGGCGGAAGCAGACATCGTTGTGGGTGCTGACGGCATCGCGCGCATTCGTCTAGAGCCAACGCTCCAGACGGGCCGTGTCAACTTGCTCATCAATCTCGATGATGGCCGTCAGGTTCCCATCGACATGTATCTCAAGCCAGAGAAACGCGATTGGATCGTGGTCGGTTTGGCTGAAGGCACACTGGGTTACGAGAGCCTCAGCGGCAAAGGTTCGGGCAACGATTCCGATGATGTCTTTACCGATGGCCGCATTGCGTTCTTTGCAAAGGGTGTGATCAAGGGTGAATGGCTTTTGACCCTGCAAGTCGACACCGATCAGAACAGTTTTGATCGCAACGACGATTTCGAATTCGAAATTGATCCAGACGCGTATTACACGCTCTACGGCGACCGCACGTATCAAGAGGTGGAAACACCCAGCCGCTATCCGCTTTACGTCAAGCTGGAGAAAGATCAGTTCTACGCGATGTTCGGCGATTACGACACGAACATCACCGAAGGCAAACTGACCGCTTACTCCCGCCGTCTCACCGGCTTGAAAACCGAATATGTGGGTGAGAAGTTCCGGGTTATCGCTTTTGGTGCGGAGAGCAATCAGGGCTTTGCCCGCGATGAAATCGCCGCTGACGGCACATCCGGAACGTACCGCCTGAGCAGCGCGCCGCTCGTGGTGAACTCCGAGACCATCGAGGTCGAAACCCGTGATCGCTTCCGTCCGGATCGTATCATAGAGCGGACGCGTCTTGTGCGGCATCTCGACTATACGCTCGACGAGTTGACGGGTGAGTTGATCTTGCGCCTACCGATCCCGGTCAGCGACGAGTCGTTGAACCCGAACGTGATTGTCGTCGAATACGAATCCGAAACAGACGTCGAGCGGAACTTTACAGTTGGTGGTCGCGCTGCGGTCGATCTTCTGGAAGGTAAGGTCACGGTTGGTGGAACGTTCGTCCATGAGGGCGGCGATGACGCCGGTGCAGACAGCGATAAAACAATCGGTGGCGTCGACATCGTGGCGCGCCCGGCAAAGGGTTGGGAAGCACGCGCAGAGTTCGCCCAATCGCGCTCTGACCTGAATGGCACGCAGACGACCGCGAATGGCTGGCTGGCTGAGATTTCGTATCACAGCGCCAAGCTCGCTGCCGAGATCTATGTCCGCGAAGAAGAAGAAGGCTTCGGCATCGGCCAACAGTCCTCAGCGACCGCCGGTGCGCGTCGTGCGGGTGTTACGGCGAGCTACGAATTCGATCGCAGTGTCGATGAAGAGACCGGCAAAGTGACCGCGCGCTCGGCCAAGGTCGACGCCTATCACGAAGAAAACCTCGGGGATGGCTCCACCCGTGCCCTTGCAGATGTCAGCGTTTCTCAAGACACGGACCGCTATGGCGTCAGCGTTGGTCTGCGTCACGTCAGAGACGATATTGCAGGTGGCGACGCGCTGGAATCAACACTCGCGACCGTTTCGGGGCGTCTGTCTCTTCCTGAAGTTCGCGCGACGATCACGGCGAGCCATGAACAGCCGCTCAATGGTCAGGACGACGTGAACGAGTTCCCACAGCGTTCGACGGTTGGCATCAGCAAGGTCGTAAACCGCTGGGCAACGGTAAGCGTGAACCATGAGTATCGTAACGGCGCCAGTCTGGAATCGCACACGACCACGGCAGGCGTCCAGTTGACGCCGTGGACGGGCGGTAGCGTCACGATTGGCTCGGATGTGATGACCCAAGATTCCTCTCGCCGTCTTGGTGCGACGGTCGGTCTGGATCAAAAGATCAAAATTGATGAAAATTGGACAGGGTCCGTTGGTGTGACCCACCATGCCGTCGTTGCGGGATCGGGAGAGTTGGGACAAATTCTTCCGGACGCCGCAGTGTCGCCGATTGAGCTGAGTGAAGACTTCACGTCTGCTTACATCGGCCTTGGCTACCGAACGCAGTGGACCGCTGGTTCGGGCCGCATTGAAACGCGCCTGAACGAGCAAGAAGATGCGTATATTGCTAGCGGCAGTATCAGCCGTGAAGTCAGTGAGACGTTTTCTGTCGCCGGGACCGCTCGCCTCCAGTTGACTCAACCCGAAGACCTCGGTGTTGGAGAGACGGATGAGGTGACGGGCGACTTGAAAGTTGGTTTCGCATGGCGTCCACGTGTCGAAGGACCCGTGGTTCTGAACCGCCTCGACGTTGCATACGATCGTTCGCGGTTTGGTGACACGACCACGAGAGTGGTCAACAACCTGGCTGCCAACACCTATGTCGGTGACCGTACACAAGTCGCTGCACATTACGGCGTGAAATACGTCCAGAGCGAGTTCGGTGGTATCAAGGTTTCGGATTGGACGCACTTGTTAGGCGGCGAGGCACGCTTTGACGTGACGGAGCGCATTGACCTCGGCATTCACGGTTCGATCCTCTATGTGCCGGGCAGCGGCACCAAAGAATATGCGTGGGGACCCTCCATCGGTGTTTCACCGGTGAACAACGTTTGGCTTAGCCTTGGGTACAACTTCAATGGCTTTGACGACGATGACTTTGAAGCTGCTCGGTACACCCGAGAAGGCCTCTATCTGAAACTACGAGTAAAGTTCGATGAGGATACGGCGCGCAACATCCTCGACATGTTGTCCCCCTATTCGGAGTAAAAAATGTCAAGGTCTCTTGCGTCGATCCTTGTTGCTGTGACGATTGCAATTTTTACCAGCTTGCCAACAGCTTGGGCCATGGGCCCTTATCAGAACGCCTCGCCGGGAGGGTTCAGTAACGCCGCGAATCCGTGCACCGGAACGGCCTTCGTTCGAACCATCGTTGTCTCGGATAGCTTCATCATTTCCGACCTCGATGTCGGCTTGACCATCGATCACGTATGGCGTCTGGATACGCGCGCAACCTTGCAATCTCCGAGTGGAACGTCTGTTGTTATTCTCAACGACAGTGGCGGTAATGGTCCGCAGCTTAATCGATATAACGTTCGCCTCGATGACGAAGGCTCACCGCCCGTCAATACCGGTTCACATGGCAACGATCCTGCGACACCGGCGTATTTTTCGCGCGTGCAGCCGTCCAATCCGCTTGATGCCTTCGATGGCCAAAACGCACAAGGCACTTGGACCCTCAGTCTCTGCGATGTGTTTTCTGCAGATGACGGCTTCTTCCAATCCGCTGAACTTTTCTTCTCTGAGGAAGTCAGCACGGCACCGCCAGTCCTAACCTGCGGTGCGTCTGCCTCGCGGTTAGATTGGAACACGAATGCGTGGCCAGCGGGTTCGTTCACGAACACCTATCCCCATGCGGGGGAAGACTTGCGCGTGACGATCGGCGGTGCGACCGGTTCCTTGCTGCCTGATCCAGAGACGGCGGTCCAAACACCGGTCACGAGTACCTATTACACGGGCGGTCAAGGAACGTCGGAACGGGCACTTTTCACGCTCGCGAACCATCCCAACAACACGTCCGCGATCAGTTACACGATTGACGTCGGTGATCTCACGTCTGGTGGCACCAATCAGGGTGTCGGTGAGTTACAATTCAGCTTTTTCGATGTCGATTTCGGTGCTGACTCGTTTCAGGATTTTCTCGTCGTCACGGCGACGAACGGCTCGAACAGCGTGACTCCGATCATCAGCAGCAGCCCAGCGAATAGCACCACCGGAAACACCGCGACCGGCGAGGCCGGTGCGGGCCAAGACTCTGCTGACGGGACAGTGACGGTCACGTTCTTACAGCGCGTGACCTCTGTTACCATCAGCTATGGGAGTGGACCTCTAGCGCCGACCAATCCGAACAACCAAGGCGTTGCGCTCTACGATATTCTGACCTGTCCAACGACGACGGCTGTTTTGCAGGCGAGCAAAACCAATCATATCCTTGATGACCTCTATGCCCTGCCCGGCAATGATGTGGTCTACACCATTGGCGTCTCGAACACAGGTAACGGCCCAACGGATGTCGACAGTATCGTCCTGATCGATTCCATGCCGAGCGAAGTTTCCTTCTTCCGCGGAGCGCTAACATCCGATGCCGTAACCTTCACGGAGACGGGCGCAACCGGCCTTGATTTCGATTATGGCCGCGACGTGGGCTTTTCCGACGGGCCGACGAAGCCCGCCAATTTCAGTCAGTGCGGTTTTGTGCCGCCCTCAGGATATGTCCCGGCGGTCACCTTTATCTGCTTCAACCCAAAGGGCGCGTTGGCGGCGGGAACTGGCTTCGAACTGGAATTCCAAGCTAGGATCAAATAGCCGCGCCGTCCGGGGTGGATAGCTCGGCAAAGCGAGCGAGAAAGGCGCGCTTGGCTTTGTCGGGTGGTAAGGGCGTGAGGATAATCTCTTCCGCGCTTTTCAAACGCGGCGGTGTGAAGTGTTGCTTCGCGTCTTCGACGCTGAACCCAGCCAGTTGTGTGGCTTCAAACCACGCGGCGGCTTGATCCGCTTTCTTGATCGCCTTTGCCGCATTTTGTGGAACCTCCACGGGCAAGCCAAAGCGCCGATGGATCGCCGCCAACAGGCGATTCTCTAAGACCTTGTAGTCGCCGCCAACCATCGCCTTGAACGGGCTAATCAAGTCACCGATCACATATTCCGGGGCGTCATGCAGCAGCGCCGCCAAGCGCCAGCGCGGTGCCAGCTTTGGTGCGGCGTTGTGCATCAGGCGCTCGACCAGCAACGAATGTTCGGCGACGCTAAATGAATTCGCACCCCGCGTTTGCCCGTTCCAGCGGGCCACCCGAGACAATCCGTGTGCAATGTCCTCGATCTCCACATCGAGCGGCGATGGGTCAAGCAAATCGAGGCGGCGTCCACTCAGCATACGTTGCCAAGCGCGGGGAGAATCGGGTGCGGAAGATGAAGACATGGCTTTTGAATCTGTTAAAGGAAAAGAGCAGGCAAAAACGCTGTGTAAACTATCTTGCGTTTATAATCAGCGCAGACTTTTCGGGAATGGGACGGCAGAGGATAGAAAACAGCACTTTCGCGCCGTAATTTCGCCCCTCCCGACTGTTCTTTAACGATTGGGTTCGGACGAAAAGGGTGACAACCTGCTTCAATTCGCTCAATCGTGGGTACACGGAGAATTGGTATTGTCGCACAGCCTTTGAGTATTTGCGTTGTATCGCGTATTTTCTAACGACGGATGATAAGGGGTCTCATTACCGATGCGGACGACGTCAAGAATATCAGTTCTGACGATCATGCTGGGCATGGCCTTTGGGCCAGTCGCTTCAGCGCAGTCTGTTGGTGATGAGTTCACAACCGCCTCTGGTCAAACGCTCGTCCTGATCCCAATCAAAGACATGCAATGCTCTGAAATCGAGAAGATGCTTGCTCGTATCGACGCAACGCGATACCGGGACAACGCGCCGTCCCCGCAAAATAAAGCGGACGCGCCCTTGTTTGAGTACGAATTGTCACTCTCCGAGGCAAACTACAATCGTTGCGCCTTGCTTCGTGAGAAAGCAGCCGGCGGACTGATCATTATGCGGCGCGCTCCGTCTCAGTGATGACGCGCCGTCTGCAGGCGGGTGAAGCGTGGCGCTATCTGGTTCAAACGTCCTTACAGCCTTGATTGTTGGCGCTGTTTCCTTCGTTGCGGACCAAGCCTCTAAGTTTTACGCGACCGATGTGATGGGAATTGCGCTGTACGAAGCGCGCAAGATCATCGACGGCTTTATAACCTTCACGCATACCAAGAACTATGGAATCAACTTCGGGTGGTTTCAAATGCCCCCCGGTGATCCAAGGCCACAATACATTCTGGCCGGATTCTCCGTGCTGGTCAGCGTCGCTCTGCTGATTTGGGCCGCTCGGCGCTGGAAAGACAATGGATTTGCGGTTGCCGTTGGACTTGTTGTCGGCGGTGCGCTTGGAAACGCATATGATCGCCTTGTGTTGGGGGCGGTAACGGACTTTCTTAATGTGACGTGTTGTGGGATTAACAATCCATTCGCGTTCAACATCGCTGATGTCGCAATATTTGCCGGGGTTGCCTTGCTTTTGCTACAGACACGCGGTGATGATGCGCGCGCCGAACAGGAAA
>CAZXMX010000070.1:0-14777 GCA_964641645.1 uncultured Neomegalonema sp. | reverse complement strand
TCCGAGGGCCTTCGCAGGCCGGGCGCAAGCGTAGTTTGGAGTAGTTTTGCGCGGTTTGGTTTAGCCGATTCCTGTCGGCTTAGTTTGGCGTAGATTGGTTCAGTTCGCCGCCGCCGCGTAACGGGTCACCGCTTCTCGGAAGATCGCCAGGAGCAACTTTGGATTTTACGTTTGCGATGCGGCTCTTGCAACCACGGCTCTTCGTTTCGAACCCCAGATCGATCGGTCCCCGCGACAGATTAGGCTAAGCCGAAGCAACGCTGTGGAATTGGGTTCTTTAAGATTAGAGCTCTGTAGCGCCAGCATACGATTAGCGAATTTTGATCAATGCTATTCGACCGATCGCGAGGGTTAAGATTCTTGATACTCAAGAACAGGATCAGGAAATGTCCGTTGAGAAAGTAGACACGCTCGTTGTCGGTGCCGGTCAAGCCGGCGTGGCCATGAGCGAACACCTAAGCAATAATGGCATTGATCACCTTGTTCTGGAGCGGAGCCAGATTGCCGAGCGCTGGCGCTCGGAAAGATGGGATTCTCTGGTCGCGAACGGCCCTGCGTGGCACGATCGTTTTCCAGGGTTAGAGTTTCCCAGTACCGGCCCCGAAGGATTCCCGCCTAAAGAAGAGGTCGCAGACTACTTGGTTGCATACGCGGCTCAGATTGATGCGCCAATCCGTTGCGGCATCACCGTGACGCGCGTTACGCGCAAGGTCGGCGACTCTGGCTTCGAAGTTAAAACTTCCGAAGGATTGATCGAAGCTAAGAACGTGGTTGCTGCGACGGGACCGTTCCAATGTCCTGTCATCCCGCCTGTTGTTCCGGCAGATGTCGAGATCAAACAGATGCACTCCACCGCCTATCGCAATCCAGAACAATTGCCTGAGGGTGCCGTTCTGGTCGTAGGAGCAGGGTCTTCAGGCGCTCAGATTGCTGAAGAGCTCATGCGCTCGGGCCGCCGTGTCTATCTGTCAGTTGGGCCTCATGAACGCCCCCCACGCGCTTATCGCGGACGAGATTTTTGTTGGTGGCTGGGTGTCCTCGGAAAGTGGGATATTGCTGCACCCGCTCCCGAGACAGCCCATGTGACAATCGCGGTCAGCGGGGCTCGGGGCGGGCATACGGTTGACTTCCGTCACTTTGCGGACGCAGGTATGACTCTTCTGGGCATGACCCAAAGGTTCGAAAATGGCATAACTTCTTTAGCACCAGACCTTGCTGAGAATATCGCTCAAGGCGATGCCAGCTATTTGTCGATGCTGGACGAAGCAGATGATTACGTGACCCGCAACGGAATCGACCTTCCGGAAGAACCTGAAGCCCGCATCATCGGCCCAGCCCCGGATTGCGTTACCAATCCTGTGCGTGAACTGAATTTGGCCGAGGCTGGAGTCAGTTCGATCATTTGGGCGACAGGGTTTACGACCGATTACAGCTGGCTGCAAGTTGATGCGTTCGATGAGGCAGGCAAGCCAAAACATCAACGTGGTGTCTCAGTTGAACCCGGAGTATTTTTTCTAGGATTGCCGTGGCAATCGCGACGCGGATCGTCTTTTATCTGGGGCGTGTGGCATGATGCAAAGCATCTTGCAGACCACATTACCACCCAGCGCAAATATCTGGACTATCATGCGGCTACCCAACGACAGACTGAAGACCCATAACGAAAGACGAAAATGTCTTCATCCAGAACGCCAATAATCGGAGCGTCCAAACATGGTCCACACGCGGATTCGAACTTTCAACACCAAAGAAACCTACCCAGAGCAAAATTTGGACAATGATCTCTGCCAAGCCGTCGTCACGCAAGGGGGCAAGACGGTTTATCTAAGAGGCCAGTGTCCGCAGAATCTCGACGACGCGAAGAATATCGAAAGCCATGACCCTGCAGAGCAAACGCATATGGTCATGCAAAATATCAAGCAGTTGATCGAGGAGGCGGGCGGCTCGATGGAGCACCTCGTGAAGATCGTCGTTTACATCACGGATGTCCGCCACCGTGAAGCGGTTTATCGAACGTTTGGAGAGTATATTAAAGGCGTACATCCCGTCTCAACGGGACTCGTTGTTCAGACATTGGCTCGACCGGATTGGCTTGTCGAGATCGACGGCACCGCCGTTATCCCGGAGTGAGGCCATGACATTCTCCCTTGTGGCTCGCTGCGCCGAAACCGGCATGTTCGGAATTGCGATCTCGTCCTCTTCTCCTGCGGTAGCAGCTCGATGTGTTTTCACACGCTCGGGCGTTGGGGCCGTCGCCAGCCAGAACATCACTGATCCGTCACTGGGGCCACGCACACTTGATCTGATGCAAAACGGTATGAAGGCAGAAGAGGCGATTACCGAGTTCCAAGAGCAGGGATCGTTCGTCGAATGTCGTCAGGTGCTAGCGATCGATAAAAACGGCGAAACGGCGATTCACTCGGGGCCGAACTCCCTTGGGATATGGACACAGGCCGAGGGTGTAGACGTTGCGTCTGGTGGTAACCTGCTTGCCAATGACCGTGTTCCACAAGCCATCGTTGATGGATTTCAATCCGCACAAGGCCATCTCGGAGATCGTTTAATCGCCGCGCTGCGCGCCGGGCTTTCAGCAGGTGGTGAGGCTGGACCGATCCATTCAGCCGGGATGCAAATTTGCGACAAAGTCAGTTGGCCTGTCGCCGACTTGCGCTGTGACTGGACCGAATCCTGCCCAATCGAGGCCATCGCGACGGCGTGGGATGTCTATAAACCTCAACTCGATGCCTACGTGCAGCGCGCGCTCGATCCACGAGAAGCGCCGTCCTATGGCGTACCGGGCGACGAACGGGAGAAAAGAAGCATGTCAGATTTCAGCTTTCAAGAATGGAAAACCGAGGCTTCCTCTCTCTCAATTCGACATCAAGCGTTTATCAACGGCAAGTTTGTCAACGCGGCTTCCGGTAAGACATTCACCTCGATCAATCCTGCGACTGGCGCTGTACTGGCTGATGTCGCGGAGGGTGATGAAGAGGATATAGATAGGGCGGTTACCGCTGCGCGGGCCTCGTTCGAGAGCGGGGCGTGGTCGCGTATGGCCCCGATGGATCGCAAGGCGGTTCTGCTGAAACTTGCGGATCTAATTCGTGAGAACTTGACCGAGATGGCGCTGCTCGACAGTCTCGATATGGGCAAGCTAGTCAGCGATGCCATCACTGTCGATGCGCCGGGTTCGGCGATGTTCTTTCAATGGTATGCCGAGGCCATCGACAAGATTTACGACGAAATTGCGCCCACCGGTCCTGGTAATCTGGCGTTGATTTCGCGAGAGCCGCTTGGCGTTGTCGGTGCAGTTGTACCTTGGAATTTCCCGCTCGATATGGCGACGTGGAAATGTGCGGCGGCGCTTGCTGCCGGAAATTCCGTGGTCCTCAAGCCAGCCGAACAGTCTCCGCTTTCCGCGTTACGTCTTGCCGAACTCGCGTCTGAGGCTGGGTTGCCTGACGGCGTGTTGAACGTGATACCGGGATTCGGTGAAACGGCGGGTAAGGCGCTTGGCCTGCATATGGACGTCGACTGTCTCGCGTTTACTGGCTCGACCGCTGTTGGCAAATTATTCATGCAATACGCTGGTCAGTCGAACATGAAACAGGTCTGGCTGGAAACGGGAGGCAAAAGTCCCAATCTCGTATTTGCCGACTGCACCGATTTGGATGCGGCGGCCGATATGGCAGCGTTCGGTATCTTCTTTAATCAAGGTGAAGTGTGCTCGGCAAACTCGCGGTTGCTTGTAGAGCGCAGCATTCAAGATGAACTGGTCGAGAAAATTTCGGAACGCGCCCAAGCGACACAACCGGGCGATCCGCTCGATCCCGCTTCCAAACTTGGTGCGATGGTCGATGAGAAGCAAACGGAACAAGTGATGAAGTACATCGATATCGGTAACGAGGAAGCCGATCTTGTCGTCGGCGGCGAACGGGTAACGGTGGATGGTAAGGGCTGTTACGTTCAGCCCACAATCTTTGACAACGTGACAAGGGATATGACAATCGCGCGGGATGAGATTTTCGGACCCGTTTTGGCTGTGGTTCCCTTCGATACGGAGGATGAAGCGATCGAAATCGCCAATGACAGCGTATACGGTCTCGCTGCTTCGGTATGGACTGATGGATTGTCCAGGGCTCATCGTGTAGCTGGAAAACTCAAGGCCGGAACCGTCTCAGTCAATACGGTCGATGCTCTGAGCCCGATGACCCCATTCGGCGGTTTCAAGCAATCCGGTTTTGGGCGAGATCTGTCGCTGCACTCCTTTGATAAGTACACGGCTCTCAAAACGACGTGGATAAAATATTAGGCTTCTTGATTTCAATCCGATTTGGCGCGAAGGAGGACTATGCCTCTTAGTTTTACTCTTCGGCAATTGGAATACTTCGTGGCAGTTGGCGATGCGGGCAGCATTGCAACCGCCTCTGATCGAGTGAACGTGTCGTCGCCGTCGATTTCAGCGGCGATTTCGCAACTTGAAGCCGAATTCGGCGTGCAGCTTTTCGTCAGGCAGCACGCACAGGGTTTATTTTTAACAACGGGCGGGCGGCGTATTTTTAATGAAGCTAAACGCTTGCTCGATGGCGCTGCATCGTTGACCGATCTTGCCGGAGACATTGTCGAGAAGGCACGAGGGCCAATTTCCATCGGGTGTTTTGTCACTCTTGCTCCGCTCATCAGTGCCTCAATTCGCCGAACCTTCGAGACAGAATTTCCCGATGCTGACGTGACCCAGCGCGAGGCCCATCAAGTCGATCTACTTCAGATGTTAGGCCGTGCGGAAATTGATATTGCGATAACGTATGATCTTGAAATTCCAAAAGATATTGCCTTTGAAGGGCTGATTCAACTTCAGCCCTATGTCATGGTTCACGCAAAGCATCCGATGGCGAAGAGAGCATCCGTCTCCCTCGAGGAACTGGAGGAGGAGCCAATGGTGCTGCTCGATCTTCCACAGAGCCGCGAGTATTTTCTGTCGATGTTCCAGAGCCTAAATTTGCGACCCAATATCGTCGAGCGGACGTCTGAATTATCTGTTACGCGCAGCCTAGTTGCGAACGGCTTCGGATATGGATTGATCAATATCCGGACTAAAACGAACGCCGCGCCTGATGGCGAGAAACTGGCCTTTCTCAAACTCGACGGCGACCACCGCCCGATGGTTCTGGGCTTTGCTAAAAAACGCAGCGAGAACACGTCACGGATCGTAGCGGCTTTTCAGGATCATGTTCGGGCGCGGATCGCGACCGGAGCGTTACCCGGAATGGCTTCGCCCGATTAGAGCGATATGTCTTTTGGCCGGGTTAAAGCTGTTCGATTGTGCCTTAGAGACCGGTTTTTAACCGCTCCACCAACTTCGTGAGCATCGTTTCGCTCTGGTTCAACTGATCGAGCGTAACGAATTCACCCGGTTTGTGGCCTTGATCCATTGAGCCGGGGCCGCAAACAACAGTTGGAATGCCTATGTGGTTCGAGAACAGACCGCCCTCGGTTCCAAACGCGACCTTGATCGTCCCGTTTGCACCTGTGAGCGATTTCACGAAGGCAACGACCTCGGCACTGGCAGGTGTGTCAAGGCCCGGATAGCTGTTGAAAATTTGGATGTTGATGGCGGCTTCGGGCGCGATCTCTTGCGCATCGGCCACGATTTTTGAGGCTATCGTCTTGATCTCCTCTAATTGATTCAAGGGATCGTCCTGAGCGATGTTCCGTATTTCAAAATCAAAATCACAGCGGTTCGGGACAATGTTCAACGCCATCCCACCTTCTATCCGCCCGACATGGAGAGTTGAGTACGAGACATCGTAATCTTCGTCACGGACTGCGCGCGCTGCGACTCGCTTTTGGATGGCTCGGATCCCGACGATCAGGTCTGTTGCAAGGTGGATCGCGTTCAGGGCGTGAGGTGCCAGGGCCGAATGCCCTTCGTGGCCTTTGCATGTAACGCGAGCGGCGGTCTTGCCTTTGTGCCCGGTTGCCACGGCAAATGACGTCGGCTCACCAACAATGCATAGCGCAGGTCGGAAGGGGGCAGCTTGCATCATATCAATCAAAGATCGAACGCCAACACACCCGATCTCTTCATCATAGGACAACGCGAGATGTAACGGCGTTTGAAGTTTCGTTTTCGAGGCTTCGAGCGCGGCAGCTATCGCACAGGCGAGGAAACCCTTCATATCGGCTGCGCCGCGCCCAAACAGTTTCCCGTCGCGCTGAGTCACTTTGAAAGGAGGGACCGTCCAGTCTTGCCCTTCAACCGGCACGACGTCGGTGTGTCCCGAGAGCAGAACGCCTCTGCGATCTGAGGGGCCAATCGCGGCGTAGAGATTGGCTTTCTTACCACTCTGGTCATGGATCAATTCGACCTGCGCGCCAACGCTGACCAAGAGGTCGCGTGCGAAGTGGATCAGTTCGAGGTTCGGCTGCTTGCTAATGGTCTCGAATGCGATGAGGTGATCAAGAATTTCAAGAACTTTCATCGGCGTCGTGAACTTTCTTTCTGCGATCGTTTCGGATGCTGGCGCGTGCCGCAACATTTACTGTTTGAGCTTGTATTGCCACTGGTTAGGCTAAGGCTAATTATCGGTTTCGGACTCGATGCTTTCACTTCGGCCTAAAACCGCTGAGCATAGTCCAATTGAAACCTACTGATATGTGGGACGCCTTTTCGCAAGGACTTTTAGATGGTTCGGGACAGCCGCTACAACATCTTGTTTGAGCCTATGAATATAGGTCCTGTTACCGCTAAGAATCGCTTCTATCAGGTTCCGCATTGCAATGGTGGCGGGTATCGCGATCCATCTGCAGCTGCCGAAATGCGAGGAATCAAGGCTCAGGGTGGTTGGGGCGTTGTCTTTACCGAGCAATGCGAGATGCATCACACCTCGGAAATTGCGCCTTTCATCGAGCTGCGGCTTTGGGATGATGCCGACATTCCGATGATTGCCAAGATGGCGGACAAGATGAAGGAGCATGGCGCGCTCGCTGGGATTCAGCTTGCCTATTCCGGCATCAACGGTCCGAATCTGTACACGAAAGAAGTACCGCTCGCGCCATCGGCAATGCCGATCCGAACGTTTACCAACGATCCCGTACAGGCGCGCGCGCTCGATAAGGAAGACATTCGGGACTTGCGGCGGTGGTTCGTGAATGCGGCGAAGCGTTCCAAGCAGGCTGGGTTTGACTTGATCTGCCTTTACGGCGCGCATGGCTTTGGGATTTTTCAGCATTTCTTGTCGACGATCACGAACCATCGTAGCGATGAGTATGGCGGCAGCCTCGAAAACCGGGCGCGCTTTGTGCGCGAGGTTGTAGCAGATGTGCGCGACGAGGTTGGCGAGACGATGGGACTGACGCTTCGTCTTTCGCTTGACGAGATGCTCGGCAATCTCGGCTTTGACAATTCCGAGGTCCGCGACTTTATCGAGATGCATAAAGATTTGCCGGACCTGTGGGACCTTGCGCATGGCGCTTGGGAAGATTGTTCAGGTCCATCGCGGTTCAAAGAAGAGGCGGCCCAGTTTGATCTGGTGACTGGCATCAAGGCGTTGACGAGTAAGCCTGTTGTCGGCGTTGGACGTTTTACCTCGCCTGACGTGATGGTGAAGATGATAAACTCGGGGACGCTCGATTTCATCGGCTGTGCGCGTCCGTCGATTGCTGATCCGTTTTTGCCGAAGAAGATCGACGAGGGGCGGATTGATGATATCCGCGAATGTATAGGCTGTAACATCTGCATCACCGGCGACATGACAATGTCGATCAGCCGTTGCACTCAGAACCCGACCTTTATGGAGGAGTGGCGGAAGGGTTGGCACCCGGAAATCATGAACGCTAAGGGTGCGTCTAAAAGTGTCTTGGTCGTTGGTTCCGGGCCTGCGGGTTTGGAGGCGGCGCGGGCCTGTGCTGAGCGTGGTTACGATGTGGCGTTGGCCGAAGCGGGTACGGCGTTAGGCGGGCGTGTCGCGCGAGAGCGGTTGCTGCCGGGTTTGTCCGCTTGGGGGCGCGTGGCTGACTATCGTGAATATCAGCTTTCGCAAAAGCCGAACGTGGAAAGTTATCTTGATAGCGGGCTAGATGCCGCGCAGATCCTTGAATTTGGGTTTGAGAATGTTTGTATCGCGACGGGTGCGCACTGGCGGGCGGATGGTGTTTCGCGTCAACATGTGATGCCGATGTCGATTGATGTGGCGATGCCGACTTACACTCCAGATGATCTGATGGCCGGGCGTTTTCCGACGGGAAATGTCACACTTTACGACGACGATCATTATTACATGGGCGGGGTGCTGGCGGAGTTTCTGGTGCAAAAGGGTTGTCGCGTAACGTTGGTGACAACGGCTGCCTATGTTTCGGAGTGGACAAATAACACGCTGGAACAAGCCGAAATCCACAAACGGTTAGCCGAGATGGGTGTTGATATTCAGCTTAATCGAGGTGTGGTCTCGATTGGTAAGAGCTTCGTTGTCACGAATTGCGTCTATACAAACCAGACGCGCGAGCAAGAGGCTGATGCGGTGGTTATCGTCGCATCGTTGTCGCCAAACGATGGTCTCTATTCCGCTATGAAGTCGCGTCAATCGGAATGGACGGATGCGGGTATTAAGTCTGTCAAGATCATCGGCGATGCGAACGCGCCCGGTCCTATTGCTTGGGCCACCTATGCCGGGCACAACTACGCACGCACTATTGATGGTGATGATATCGGCGACGCTTTGCCGTTTAGACGCGAAGTCGCAGAACTGGCGGTGAACTAGTGGTTTCGGCAATCTCTCTGAACAAAGTTCGCAAAAATTTCGGGTCATTCACAGCCATCAGCGAAGTGTCGTTCGACATTGACGACAACGAATTTTTCACGCTGCTGGGTCCGTCGGGATGTGGTAAGACCACGTTGCTGCGGTTGATCGCGGGGTTCGAGGATACGACGGCAGGAACGATCCACCTTTACGGGGACGAGATCGAGACTCTTCCGCCGAACAAACGCCCGGTTAATACGGTCTTTCAGAACTACGCATTGTTCCCGCATATGACGGTGACGGAGAATATCGGTTTCAGCCTGAGAATGCTTGGTTGGAAAGTCGCAGACATCGACGCGCGTGTTGCCGAGATGGTGTCAATGGTTCAATTGGACGAGTTCGTCCATCGCAAACCGAGTCAAATGTCGGGTGGGCAACAACAGCGGGTGGCATTGGCGCGGGCGATGGCGCCGCGGCCTAAGGTGCTGCTGTTGGACGAGCCTCTATCGGCGCTGGATCTGAAGCTGCGTCAGGAAATGCGCTCCGAGTTAAAGCGCTTGCAACGCGAGACCGGCATCACCTTTATCTTTGTCACACACGACCAAGAAGAAGCGCTATCGATGTCTGATCGGATTGCGGTCATGTCGGCGGGGCGGGTTCAGCAAATTGGCAGCCCCTCCGAGATTTACGAGAACCCCGCAAACCGGTTCGTTGCTGATTTTATTGGTGACACAAACTTACTGGATGCGACGGTGACGAAGGCAAATGGCTTGCAGATCAGCTGTAGCTTGCCGGGCGGCGAAGTCTTGCAGGCACTGGCGGCGCAGGCTGTTGAGGTTGGACATTCAGGCACGATTTCGTTGCGGCCTGAGCGACTGAGCCTTGCCAGATCAAATAACGGTGAGGGAGGCCTCCCGGGCACACTTGCCGACGCGACGTATCTGGGGACAGACATTCAGTATGAGGTCCAACTCGACGAAGGGCTGACCCTTACGGTGCGCTATCAGAATAGTTCGGGCGAACAGAGCCCATTCACAACGGGAGAACCCGTCGCCGTCAGAGTTGCTGACAATGCGGCTCGGTTCTTGGTGAAATAGATGGCGGCAGGGACAGGGAGTGGGCGCACCGTTTCCAGCACCTATGCGCCGGTGCGAAAGTGGTTAATGCTGCCAAGCTGGGCGATTATCGGCTTTTTCCTGCTGCTACCGGTTCTGTTGATGCTGGTCTACTCGTTCCTGACCAAAGAGTTTCGAGGTGGGGTGATCTGGGAGCCGTCGCTGGCGGCTTATGACCAGTTCATGTTCGACCGGGGATTGTTTGGCGATGATCCGCCGAGCATGGAATGGAAATATATCACGATCTTTGTGCGCTCGATTTTGCAGGCTACAGGAGCAACATTTTTCTGTCTCTTAATAGGATTTCCAACGGCATTTTTTATCGCGACGCGCCCGCAAGGAACCAGAGCGATCTGGCTTTTCCTCGTCACGATTCCCTACTGGGTCAACCTGCTGATCCGGACGGTTTCGATGAAGTTTTTGATCCGCGATAACGGCCCGCTGAGTGAAGGATTGATGGGCCTTGGCTTGATTGATGATCCACTAAAGCTCATCAACACGAATTTCGCCGTGCAGTTGGGCCTGTTCTATTCGTACCTGCCGTTTATGGTCTTGCCGATTTATGCCGCCGTCGAGCGGTATAACTTCGCGTTGTCGGAGGCCGCGTCAGACCTCTATGCGCCGAAGTGGACGATACTCCGGCGGATCGTGATTCCGGTGGTCAAGCCGGGGATCATCGCCGGGTGTATATTGGTGTTTGTCCCGTCTCTGGGCGCGTTTCTAGCCCCTGATCTATTGGGGGGGGCAAAGACCTTTATGATCGGGTCACTCATCGAGGAGCAATTCAAAGGCAATGCCGGCAACTGGCCGTTTGGCGCGGCGGCGTCGATGATCTTGCTCAGCATGGTGCTGATTGTTTTGATGTTCTACGCGCGGGCACAAGCGCGGGAGCAAGTGTGATGAAGCAAGCTTTTGATATTCGTCGCTATGGTGGCTTTTTCTCTATGACTTTGCTGTGCTTGTTTATCCTCTATGCGCCGCTCATCGTCGTCATGATCTACAGCTTCAATGACAGCATATCGATCACGGCTTGGGGCGGAGCTTCGCTGCGTTGGTACGAAGACATTTTCACTGGGCCAGAGTCTGAGAAGTTCAAGCTGGCGGCGTGGAACTCGCTCAGCATCGCTGTGATGGCGGCGACAACGGCGACGGCGATCGCCACCGCAGCAGCGATTGGCATGATTAGAGGCGGTAACTTTCGGGGGAAATCGGTGTCATTTGCGCTGATCTCATTGCCCATAATGGTGCCGGAGATTGTGACTGCGGTCGCCATGTTGATATTCTTTTCGACGATTGGGTTTTCTCTGGGAACACTATCCATTCTTGTCGCACATATCGTGTTCTGCATTCCGTTTGCGTACTTGCCAGTTTCCGCGCGATTACAAGGCATTGAAGCGAGTTACGAAGAGGCGTCTCAAGATCTGTACGCCTCACGCTGGTTGACTTTTCGGCACGTTTTGATGCCGATTATGGGGCCGGGAATCGTGTCTGGATTCCTGCTCGCCTTCATCATTTCGCTTGATGATTTCATCATCACGAATTTTGTTAAGGGAGCGGGTATTGAAACACTTCCCACAGCGATTTTTGGGTCAATTAAACAAGGGATCAAACCGAACATCATGGCGTTATCGACGTTGCTGCTGGTGTTCTCAATTTTGCTTGTGACCCTCTCGTACTTCGTTGGCAAACGAGGCGAGATCAAAACGAACGATAACTAAACATACCGGGAGAACGACGATGATGATCAAGACATTACTGGCCGCGACGGCCTTTTCATTGGTGGCGAGTGCCGCTGCCGCCGAAGGCAAATTATCCCTCTATCACTGGTTCGAATACATGCCCGCCGAGCTGTTGGAAAAGTTCGAAAAAGAGACCGGCATCGAGGTGACGATGGACACCTACGACAGCAACGAGTCGCTGTTGGCCGCACTGAAAGCCGGTAAGCTCGGATCATACGATGTGGCCGTGCCCGGTGACTACATGGTTGAAATTTTGGGCAATGAAGGCTTGCTCGATGAGATCAAAGACGGCGAACTCGCCAATTTTGACAATATGGAGCAGCAATGGGTCGATGTTGCATTCGATAAGGGTCGTAAGCATTCGATCCCTTATCAGTGGGGCTCGACCAGCTTTTCGGTGAACCGCGACGATTACGACGGAAATATCAATACCACCGATATTCTTTTCGAACCGCCAAAAGAACTGGCTGGCAAAATCAACGTGCTGGACAGTCAAGGTGAGGTGATGGCAATGGCGTCGCTGCACCTCGGCATCCCGCAATGTTCGACGGATCGTGATCAGCTCAAAGAGCTTGATACGATGCTACAGGGTGCAAAAAAACACTGGGCTTCATTCGGGTCGGACATTGCCAAGGATGTTCTCGTTTCTGGCGACGCGTCGGTTGGCATGATCTATAACGGCTTTAGTGCAAAGGCTCGCGAGGAAGGAGCGAACATTGAGTACTCGTACCCGGATCAGGGTTATGTCGTTTGGATGGACAATGTTGTCCTGCTGAAAGACGCGCCAAACCGTGCCAATGCGCTGAAGTTTATGGATTTCTTGCTGGAACCCGAAAACATCGCCACCGTGACGAATTTCGCGCGCTACGCTGCAGGTGTTAAAGGCGTTGCCAAATTCCTTGATCCCGAGCTCGCAAAGATGCCCGAGAACAATCCGCGTAAGGGTGCAGGTGCAGGTGCGTTTGTCGCCGTTTGTGATGAAGCGACCCAGAAGGTCTACGACCAAATCTGGACGCGCCTGAAGAGCTAACAAATCAGGTTAATCTCAAGTGCGCCTGTCGAGGAAACTCGATGGGCGCAACATTTCTGGGCGCAAGCATCTAATGAAGATTATCCATACCGACCGCCATCGCCTGCGCGCATCAAAGACCGAGATGTATGGCGGGCAGCTCGTACCGCCTTTTGAGTGCCCCGAGCGGGTTGAGTATATCCTCGGTGAATTGGCGCGGCGGGGTCATGAAGACCTGAGCGAACCGGATGATTTTGGCTTAGACCCAATTCTAAAAATTCACGACACTGGGTTTGTCGAGTTCCTGCAAACCTGTTGGCGCGATTGGCAGGCAGAAGGATTTGAGGGCGAGGCGATTGCAACTTCTTGGCCCTCGCGCCGGATGCCGCGCTTGACGGTTCCGCGCAATATTGATGGTCGGATCGGTTATTATTGTCTTGCGGCTGAAACCTCGATCAGCGGGGGCACATGGGAAGCGGCGGAGGCATCAGCGCAGGTGGCGTTGACCGGAGCGAAGCTGTTGAACGAGGGCGCGCGCTCGGCGTTTTCTCTATGCCGTCCGCCGGGACATCATGCGGCGCAGGATATGTTCGGCGGGTATTGTTTCCTGAACAATGCTGCGATTGCCGCGCAGGCATTGCGCGATGACGGGGCTGCAAAGGTCGCGGTTCTCGATGTTGATTTTCACCACGGGAACGGAACACAGGCGATCTTTTATAATCGGAGCGACGTGCTGTTCCTGTCGCTCCACGGTGATCCCTTGGATGCGTTTCCGTATTTTCTGGGCGGCGTAGATGAAACTGGTGAGGCAGAGGGCGTCGGCTTTACGGCCAACTATCCTCTGCCGCCGGGATGTCCCTATGTGAAGTGGGCGGAAGCCCTCAACGACGCGATGCAGAAGATCGAGACGTTTGGTGCGGATGCGCTCGTGATCTCTCTCGGAGTTGATACCTTCGAGCGCGACCCGATCAGTTTTTTCAAACTGGCCAGTGCGGATTTTACGGATTACGGCGCGAAGATCGCAGGGATGAACCTGCCGACGCTGTTTGTGATGGAGGGCGGCTATGCCGTCGCCGACATTGGGGTGAACACCGTCAATGTCCTCGAAGGATTTGAGAATGCGTAGCGGAGTTTCACCATGGGCAATGTGACTGTCGCGATCACTCAGATGACGTGTGACTGGAACATGGACGGCAATTTGGATCGAGCTGAGGCACTGGTGCGCGAGGCCGCCGCTGGCGGGGCCAAATTGATCCTGTTGCAGGAATTGTTTGAGACACCGTATTTCTGCGCCGAGCAAGACGAAAAACATCTTGAACTAGCCCGCCCATTCGAAGCGAACCCTCTAGTTGCACGCTTTGCTGCGCTGGCGGCGGAGTTGAGCGTTGTGTTGCCGATCAGCTTCTTCGAGCGCGATCGCAACACGTTCTACAATTCGCTGACGGTTGTTGATGCGAACGGAGAGGTGCTCGGTCTCTATCGGAAGTCGCACATTCCGAACGGTCCCGGTTATCAGGAGAAAAGCTATTTCGCGCCGGGTGATACGGGCTTTAAAGTATTTGACACTGCAGCCGGACGCATTGGTGTCGCGATCTGCTGGGACCAGTGGTTCCCGGAATGCGCTCGCTCGATGGTTTTGATGGGTGCAGAGATACTACTTTACCCAACAGCCATCGGTAACGAACCGCATGCCCCTGACGTTCACTCGATGCGCCATTGGCAACGGACGATGCAAGGGCACGCCGCCGCCAACCTAACCCCGCTTATGGTCAGCAACCGCGTCGGCGTTGAGCGGTGGGAAGGATGCGAGATGACGTTTTACGGTGGCTCATTCGTGGCGGGTGCTGAAGGCGAAAAGATTGTCGAGATGGGAGAGGCGGGCGAAGTAGCGCTCGCGACACTCGACCTTGATGCAATCCGTACAAAGCGTCATGGCTGGGGCATTTTTCGTGATCGAAGACGCGATCTCTATCAAGGCCTGTTGTAGCTCGGTACTTTTCTGGCCAAGGTGGCAGCGGGAATTGAGTTAGACGATCGACTTCAAAATGGTAAGTCACTCAACGGCGGATCCGGAGGCGGTTAGACGCTCTAAGTCCTTATTTTGGTTCATTTTCGTCAGAGCCTCCGTGTGTGGACGCCTCTTGGAATGCAAGGGTTTTTGCAGGGTGGTTGGGGC
>CAZXMX010000069.1:0-14783 GCA_964641645.1 uncultured Neomegalonema sp. | reverse complement strand
GCGGCGAGAACGCGACGATCCAGAATGATGTGACGGGTAATGCGGTTGCGACGGCTACCAATGCGAATGCAGCGATCAATGGTAATGTCGAGGGCGATGCTACGGCAGATGCGGGTACCAATGCGACGATCACTGGAACCGTTGGTGAGAACGCGATGGCAGATGCCGGTGTCGATGCCCTGATTGATGGCACGGTCGGCGGTGATGCGACGGCAGATGCAGGGAACGATGCGGAGATCAATGGAGCGGTGACAGCGCAAGCCACTGCTACTGCGGAAAACAATGCCAGTATCCTCGGCACTGTTGGAAGTAGTGCAGAGGCGACTGCCGGAAACAACGCTTTGATCAATGCAGATGTAACCGGCGATGCGTTTGCGGATGCGACCGATGGGAACGATGCGGCCATTCGAGGAAGCGTAACGGGCGACGCGACGCTGGTGGCTGAGCAAGATGCGACATTGAATGCAGACGTCACTGGTTCTGCGAACATCACGGTAGGGCGAAATGCCGATGCATCTGGAGCGGTAACTGGGAGCACCGTCATTGAGGCAGATCAGGCTATCGCTCTTGGATCGGAAGCGGCGCTGACGGTTGGTGAAACACTGACGGCCAATGCTGATGCTGATGGGAACGGCGGTGCGGATTCGACGATCACGCAAGTGAACGAAGTCGTCGTCTCCGGCGCGACGACCTTAAGTGCGAACGAGCAAAGTAATGTTTTGCTTGCCAACGCGCAGAATGACTTCTCAACGCTAGCGATTTCGGACACCGCGGAAACGACGGTGACTGATGCAAACGCCTTGGATATCGCTTCTATCGACAACGCCACGGGCGATGTCGCGCTTGAGACGATAAATGGAAGGCTGACGCTGCAAGATACTGATTATCGAATTGCAACCAATCAAGGCTGGATGCTAACATCGACCAACGGGGATATCGCCCTCGATGGCCGAATTGATAGTGAGGCCGGAGAAGCAGGGACGGGTTCGCTCACTGTTGTTGGCGGAACCGGAACAACCATTCGGGTAAAGAACCTTATTGGATCGCAAGAACGCTTGAATGATGCGACGTTCCAAGATGCAAGTAATGTCATCCTCGGCCTGAGCACCGAAGGTGATTTCTTGTCGCCTCAGGACAACCCGATCGAAGACTTCCTGCTTCAAACCGGTGGGCGTGAAGACATCTTTTTCGCGCGAAGCTTGGACTTCAATAACATTCAAGAACGTGCGGTGGTTCTGCTGCCAACGGCCACCGAGTTCGTATTCGATTTCGAGGACCAATATTTCGGTGTGAATATCGAGGAGCAAATCTCCTTCGACAACGCCGCTATTATCGAGTTTACCGGTGCAATCCGTGACTTGCGAACGCGTGCTGCTGGCCTGACTTCAGTCTTCGGCCCGCTCAGCGGTGAGCAGATGTTCAATAACTGTCTCGTGGGTGATCCGAACAGTTGCTCCGTGTTGAACCAAGCGAACGTGTTGCGTCTGGTTGATTTTACGCCGAATGAAGTCTTCGTCCCAGATACTGACAAGGTGGAGCAATTGTTCCTTAGCTTCGGAAACGAAGAGCTCTGGGGTCTGCCAAGTGTCTTTGCCACTGATATTGCAGACGACGATGAAGAAGAAGACGAAGACGCTTCGGGTGGGACGCAATGATGACGCTTTTTCGAACTGCGCTAGCAGCAATGACTGCCGTTTCTTTGGTCGCGTGTAGCGAGCCCAAAGAGACGACGGCTTTCGACGCCAGCGATACCGCCAGCCTCTGCAAGCGGGTGAAGGCTCTCAGCCTGACGGCACAGCGCGATAGCTTTTCCTTCAGCTTTGCGCAAGCGGATCAGAAGTTCGCTCGGCTCATCACCCTCTACGATACCGAAGATGTCGCCTCGCGTTGTCCAACAGCGCCGTCAAAGGCATTTTTGCTGGCAAGCCAAGGTCTGGCGCTCAGCAATCAAGAACAGTTTCGCCTTGCGGAATCAGCGTTCGACGCTGCGCAGGCGAACCTTGACGCCCAGGAAAGTCCAAGCACGGATGAAGCTCTGCTCTTGAAGAATTTTCGCGTGCAGGATGCCCTCAACCGTGGCGCAAAAGAAGAGACGGCCAAAGCGTTCGTAGAGCTGGGTACTCTCCTCGAGAAAGATGGCGGTAACACATTCGGGTCGATTGCTGCTGATGATCTTTTTGCGCCGGATGATGCTTCGATCCGCCGTGTGGCTGGAATCGCATCCTCTGAATATGTTCGCTCGATTTCGCTCGTTTCAAATCTGGGTGGCAACGCGACCAAAACGGCGAGATTGCTAGAAGCTGAAGCGGCAATTGACCGTGGCATCGACTTGATCGGCACGGTGCCAAGTGCTTCGGCTGCCTATCTGCCTCGGTTCTTGATCCAAAAAGCTGTGGTGCAGTTGGAGCAGGGCAGACCGGGTCTGGCGCGGGTCAATGCTGGGATGGCGGCTCAGAGCCTCAACGAATTGCTTCCCGGAACGCCGCTCGGCGCACGAGCGTTGTTGGTTAAAGCCAAAGCCGAAGCCGATGATGGGGATCGCATCGCCGCGTTGCAAAGTTATAGCGAAGCCTTTGGGGTCTACGAAGAAAACCCGGTGCCGATCAGATCTGCATCGGTTTGGCCGTTCTTCCGCATCGCGTTGGAGGAGCGTCGCCGCGATCCGTCACAATCGGATGCGCTGAACGCAGCGATGTTTCGGGCAGCTCAAATTGTTCGAAGCTCGGTTGCGGCAAAGACGATTTCGGGGGCTGCGGCTCTCTTTTCTGAAGGGGAGAGCGACGCTGCACGCGCGGTTCGTAACTGGCAAAACGCCAATGATTCCTTTGGCCTTCTAAAGGCGGCCCAAATCCAATCGCAATTCGATACGCTCGCGGCACCAGAGATAAAGGCGGCGCTTTCGCGGGATGTCGCTCAAGCGGAAGCTGCGCTTGAGGTCGCACTGGCGGAGCGCGATCGTCTCGCGCCGTCTTATCGCGCGGCATTGGATGCACCGATTGGGCTTGCTGACGTGCAAGCTGTGTTGAAACCGGGTGAGGCACTCGTTCAAGTGCTGACCGGAGAGCCCCGCAACGTTATCTTTCTCGTGGAGCCGGATGCGGTGAGGGTCTTCGCAGTGCCGGTGACAGAAGGGATCGCCGAAGAGGTCATCACCATTCTCCGGGGCTTTGTTGAAACTGAACCGTCCGGTGAATTCGAAAGCTTCGCAGCAGATGCGGCACACTTGGCGTTCCAACTGTTGATGGGTGAAGCTGGACCAGAGATCATCGAGTTCGACCGGCTCATTTTCTCGGTGTCGGGACCGATGGCGAGTCTTCCGCTTGAAATGCTGGTCGTTGAAGAACCCGATAGCGCTGAAACGGCGGCATGGCGAGATGGTGATTACACCGAGGTCGCGTGGTTGGGTGCGCAGGCTGATATCAGTTACGTGCCGTCGCCGCGAAATCTCGTTGATATTCGGGTACGTGCGGGCGAATCGGCCGCCAAATTGCCCGTTCTGGCTTTTGGCGATTTTCAGCCGGGCGCCAATCCTGATGCCTTTTTAGAACGGTATGAGCTTGACGAAACCTGCCGCCAAGATGCGCGCGCTGTTGCTGGGTTGGAGCGTTTGCCTGCAACGGCGGCGGAGGCACGTTTGATTGCGACGACGCTCGGCACCCCGGATGCCGTCCGGTTGGGTTCGGCATTCACCAAAGATCGCTTCCAAGCGGAGAGCGATGCCCTGTCAGATTATCGTATTCTTCATTTCGCGACCCACGGTCTGCTGTGGCCATCCCCTGACTGTCTGAGTGAACCGGCGCTGGCTGTATCGGTAAGCGATGGTGCGGGCGACCCATTGTTGACGGCGCGGGAGATTCGTGGCCTGAAACTGGATGCGCAACTCGTTGTACTTTCGGCCTGTGAGACCGCCGGTCCGGCGGTGCGCGGAGAGATTGGCGCGGGTGGCGACAGCTTGTCTGGCCTCGCGCGGGCTTTCTTCGCGGCTGGTGCGCGCGCTGTTATGGCCAGCCATTGGGCGGTTTTCAGTGAACAGACCGAGGATCTGACCGTCGCGATGTATGATGAGATTGGCGATCGAAATGCCAATTTCTCGCAAGCCCTTCGATCAGCGCAAGCGAAGCTGCGTAACGACCCGAAGACATCGCACCCGATTTACTGGGCCGCATTTGTTGTCATCGGCGACGGAGCGCTGTCCTTGAACTAATGCTTCTGCCTCTTCGAAGGGCGCTAGCGTCAGCTGTCCGTCGCGTACATTCGCTTTTTGCGATCCCGTGTGCGCTGGGTCGCCGCTTCGCTGCCATCGTGGAATGTTCCGAACCAACGGTCCCAAGGCATTTCTTGATTGCCGTAATTGCATTCGTAATAACGATGGTGGAGTTGGTGATAAAACGTGCCGAGCGCAAGCCGGCGCTTGTCTTTGACCAATAGGTCTTCATATCCCGTATGGGTCATCGCCGCGCCCGGCCCCAGATAGATGACATGAAAGATCAGATGAATCGGATGTGAGGCGACGATCCAGTGAATGGCAATCGATGAGAGATAGAGTAGGTGCTCGACAGGATGCATCGAGAACCCAGACCATGGTCCGACGTTGACGTTACGATGGTGCAGCGCATGAACGCGCCGATAAAGCCATGGCGCATGCAACAAGCGGTGAACCCAATAGAAGTGAAACGCCGACCAGATCGGTAACAACACAAGCGCAAGAACAAACCAAATGGGGTTCGATGCCAGAGTCATGGTTGGAAAGTATCCGTTTGCCATGCCCCACATCGTAACGATCTGAAAAGCGGAGAGTTGCGCGACACCGCTGCCGAGCGACCAAAACATATTATCATGAACTTGGTTTGAAAAGTTCCAGAGCCGGTTGCCCTTGGCCTGATCGCGGTGGTCGAACTTCAGTGCCTTTCCCTGCCCGCGTCGTGTGTAGAAAAACCAATGCAGTCCGCCTGCAACAGCGCTCACCAACAGGAGGTTGACGAACCAAACCTGCGCCATCCAGCCGAACGAAAACGAACGCGCTTGTTCGATCGTAGGATAAAACAGATACCATGCCGCAATGCTCAAGAGCACCATGAGGACTCGTTCACTAAGCGTCAGCCAGTTGCTGCCAATCCAGCGCGCGATGTAGCCGACTTTCGGCGGCCAGTGAAAAATAGATGGATCGCGCAGGGGAAGATCTGGATGGTAATTCCACTCCCGACTCATGGGTTCTGGATCAACTCTCTCTGACATCCGACGTTCCTTTAGTCGATCAGCGCGTCGCCGCGCAGGCCCGCACGTTCCTCGTGAATAGGGAGGATTTTTCCGTAAAGCTGCTTTGTTCGTTCAACGGAGCCGACCATGTCGGGCCGCTCTGCGTAAGAAAAGATTGCTACATATCGGGGGCGTTTACCTGCCAAGGGTGCGACTCGATGCAACGAATATCGACCCTTGAAAATCTGCAGGTCACCGGGTTCAAGGTTGAGCGTTCGCACCGCGTCGGATTCTTCGTTGAGAACCGCCGATACCCCTTCAAAGTTTTCATCGCCTTTGCGCAGGTTTGGGGCATACTCGAAGGCCCCTCCTGTCTCGGCATTCTGGATTGCGAGCGTGACAGTGTAGTTGTTGGTGTCGAAATGCCATGGAAACCCCGCGCCCTCATCGGCCATGTTGACAATGACGTCGGCGAGCGGGTCGGCGTAAGGAAAGAAATTCTCTTCACGAAGCGCCGCCTTCAAAAAAGGTGTGAGCGCTGGCCATTCGTAAATACTGCGCAGCAGGGAATCTTTGTTGAAGTTGTCTGCTGGTATAAACGCATTTGATCGGGGATAAAATTGCCGTGCGGGATGAGTTTCCGGCAGGCTCGGATCGTCTTTCGTAAAGTAGACGTTGGTTTCATTGTACGAGCGATGACCGTTCGGCGCAGCCGCTTCTGCCTCTGTAACCAAAGCAGAAAGTGCCTCTGCTCGAACAAATCCCTTGAGGACGGCGCAGCCATCTTCATCGAGCGCTGCTCGTGTCGCAGAAAGCAACGTGGCATACGCCGGTTCACCCTCGGCATCAACCGGGTACCGTTCGAGATCAATCAGATCCGACGTATTCATTGTTTCCTCCGCAAAAGTTATTGACGGCCCCCGCGCACAACTTCGTAGCCCTGTTCTTCCGCTTCATCGTCAAAGATCTCAGCGGGAAAGCCATCCGCCAAAATCTTCAGACCGGTGGCATCTTCTAACCGTCGAATGATGTTCGGCGAATGCTCTCGTGGGCCGTATCGTTCGATTCCATCATCGAAGATTTCGATCATTTTTGGGTTCAGCTCAATCGGCACGCCGGCACGGTCCGCGATGTCTTGGAACAGCCCAATATCCTTTTTTACGAGATCCATCGTGAAGCCGATATCGCGCGAGCCATTTAGAACGACTTGGCTTTCGGTTTCATGGCAAAAGCTGGTGCCGGATGAAATACGAATGGCTTCGTAAGTCGTAGCCAGATCCATCCCGGCGGCTTTGCACACGGTCATCGCCTCGCCGCACGCAATCAGATTGGCCGTGGCGAGGTAATTCGTCATGACTTTCAGGACCGATGCGCTACCCAATGGACCTGTATGCAGAACCCGCCGCCCAAGCCGTGTCAGGATTGGCAAGATGCGTTCGAAGGTTTCACGATCGCAGCCTGCAAAGATCGAAATGTTGCCTGTTGCGGCGCGGTGGCAACCACCGGAAACCGGACAATCAACCGCCGCTCCGCCTTTGGCGATGATCTTCTCGCCCAGGCGTTTGACCTCGGTTTCATCGTTACTCGACATTTCCATCCAGATTTTTCCGTCGGAAACGCCGTCGAGCAAGCCGTTCTCACCCTCGATCACGGCCGCTGACGCTGCCGGTGACGGCAAGCATGTAATCACTGCATCGCAATCCCGTATCATCGCGGCGGGGCTGTCCCCCGCTGAGGCACCCTGTTCCACAAAGGTTGCGACCAAGGCTTCGTCCAGATCGCGGACGACCGTGTCAAAACCATTGCGAATAAGCGATCCCGCAAGCTTTCCGCCGACGTTTCCCAACCCAATGAAGCCGATTTTCATGCCGATATTCCTCTAAGATTTTATCAGAGGTTTCCTGTGCGAGCCGGGATATGCAAGCCTGAAAGCGACCTTCGAGGTCGCAGATCATCCTTAGCTGAGTTCACTGAGTTCGCGGTGGCATTCGATGATGTGGCCTTCGCCGTCGCGGCGACGGGGCGGGTCTTCTGTTTCACATGTGCCGGGGATTGCGAGGGGGCAGCGCTCAAAGAACGGGCAGCCTTTGGCCGTCAGCTTAACGGTTCCAGCGATACCGCTGCGGGCCTCACGCGTTTCGGTTGCTTCTTCCAGCCAGCCCATCCGGGTTTCGGGGACTGATGAGATCAACAAACGAGTGTAAGGGTGGTACGGCGGAGACAGGACTTTGTCGGTCGAGCCTTGTTCGGCGACACGGCCTGCATAGAGGACGACGACTTCATCTGCGAACGAAGAGACGGTCGAAAGATCGTGGCTAATGAAGACAAACGAAACGCCAGTTTCGCTGCGTAGTCGTTTCAGAAGCTCGATGACGTTCGCGCCGACGATGGTATCGAGGGCTGACGTCACCTCGTCGCACAAAACGACTTCGGGTTCGGCGGCTAATGCCCGCGCGAGGTTGATGCGTTGTTTCTGTCCGCCAGATAACTCATGTGGATAGCGGTCGGCGAACTGTTGCGGCAACTCGACCATATCGAGCAGCTCATTGACCCGCGTGCGTTTTGCCGCGCCGCGTAATCCGGCATAGAATTCAACCGGTCGTCCGATGATGTCTCGAATTCGTTGGCGCGGGTTGAGCGCGGTGTCCGCCATCTGATAAACGAACTGCACTTTTTGTAGTTGCTCGCGGGAGCGATCAGCAACGGCAGGTGGTAACGCATCCCCGTGCAATAGCACTTCACCATCTGCCGCGGGAAGGAGGCCAGCGAAGACACGGGCGAGGGTCGACTTCCCGCAACCAGACTCGCCGATAATGCCCACGGTTTTGCCACGCTCAATGGTGACGTTAATGTCGCGCAAAACTGGAATGCGCGGTTTGCCATCTGACCCGATGCCGCCATAACCCGCGTCGATGTCTTTGGCTTCCAGAGCAGGCGCATCGCGCATGTGCTCGTCGCTTGTTTCTTCGCCTTGGCCCGCTTCGGGTAACGGTTTGATCGCGGCCATGAGACGTTTGGTGTAGGGGTGCTTGGGCGCATTGATGATCGTATCGGTCGGGCCTGCTTCTTTGACTTCTCCGCTATAGAGCACAACGATATGGTCAGCGATTTGCGCCACGACGGAAAGGTCATGAGTCACATAGATCGCCGCGGCACCTTCTTCCTTGATGACCTTCTTGAAGGCCTTGAGCACCTCAATCTGTGTCGTCACATCGAGGGCTGTTGTTGGCTCATCGAGAACCAACAAGTCCGGATCACCGCAAAGGGCCATCGCGGCCATCAGGCGCTGAAGCTGCCCGCCCGAAACTTGGTGCGGATAGCGTTCGCCGATCGTTTCAGGGTTCGGCAACTCAAGCGCGTGATACAGCGCGAGCGCTTTTTCATCCGCCTCAGCTTGCGTTTTGGTTTTGTGAAGCACCGGGGACTCGGTGACTTGCTCGTTAATCCGGATCGACGGGTTGAACGTGGCTGCCGCACTTTGCGCGAGGTAGGCGACGTTGATTCCGCGCGACGGGCGCAACTCGTCTGTCGACTTGTCGATCACATTTTCGCCGAGGAGCAGCGCCTCGCCGCCGGAAAATTTGAGGCCCGGCTTGCAGTATCCGAGAGCCGAGAGCGAGATTGTCGTTTTTCCCGATCCTGACTCGCCGATCAGGGCGACGACTTCACCGCGTCGAACTTTGAAATCAACGCCCTTAACGATCGGAAGATCGTCACCGTCTTCGCGGATGGCGCTAATGCGAAGGTCTTTGGCTTCGAAGACAATTTCATCTTGCTCAGTTGTATCGGTCATCGTCAAAGCCTGTTCGACAGCTTGCCGCCGCTTTGTGCGGAGACATCATCAACGACGAGGTTGATCCCAACCGTGAGTGTCGCAATGGCCAATGCCGGAGCGACAACCGGGATAACCGACGCCCCGTACTGCAACGCACCGAGGTTGTCGCGCACCATCGAGCCCCAATCGGCTTGCGGTGGTTGAACGCCGAGGCCAAGGAAACTGAGGCTGGAGATAAAGAGGATCACGTAGATCAGGCGCAGGCCAAAATCAGTAATCAGAGGCATCGCGGCATTGGGCCATATCTCTCGGGTAATGATCCACCACCGGCCCTCGCCGCGCGCTTTGGCCGCCTCGACAAAATCCATCACCATAATTTCCATGCCGATGGCTCGGGCGAGGCGGAAAACGACGCTGGCATAGATGAGGCCCGCTGTGACAATCAGAACCGGAATCGACGATCCGACGGCGGCAACAACAACAAGGCCCAGCATGATTGTTGGTAAGCTAAGAAACGCATCGTTGATGCGGCTCATGACCATATCGACTTTTGGGCTGGAAACCGCCGCGCCGATACCAAGGACAACGCCGATAAAATATGCCATCACCGTTGCGATCACAGAAATCCCGATGGTGCGACCCGCGCCGTACATGATGCGGGATAAAATATCTCGATCTTGAACATCCGTTCCCAAAAGCGCTCCAGCTTGTGGAACCTGAAACTCGCTATAGGCGTCGGGGAAGGGAAGATCGTTTTCGCCATAAGGTGCGATCAACGGACCGAACAGTGCGATGAACAGCCAAAAGATGACAAAGAACGCACCAATCTTTCCGGTCAGTGTCAGGCGGAAGCGCGCTTTTGGCGGCGCGTCAGGCAGCTCGTCAAAGCTGACACCTTCATCATAAGGCGCAACGAAATGGTCAGTGGCTTGCGTGTCGCTCATTTCGGGTGCCTCAGGCGCGGGTTGGACATATACGCCGCAATGTCGGCAATCAGCATCAGGATCACGTAGGTCAGGCAAAAGATCATACCGAGACCTTGAACCAGAACAAAGTCACGGGTCTGGACGCCCTGAACGATCAGAGTCGCGAGGCCCGAGTACCCGAAATAAATCTCCACCACGATCACGCCCGTCACAAGGTAAGCGAGGTTCAACGCGACGACGTTCACAATGGGACCAATCGCATTCAGCAGCGCATGGCGGAAGATGATCCGTTTGCGTGGCACGCCTTTAAGGATCGCCATTTCGATATACGGCGAACTCATCACATTCAGAACGGCGGCGCGGCTCATGCGGATAAGCTGTGAGGCAATGACGAAGCTCAATGTCGCAATGGGCAAGGCGAAGTGCGAAATCAACTCGAAGAAGCCTTTTCCTTCCGTGCTGCCGACGACAACAGCGTTGCCAATGCCGAGCGCAAACACGAACAGCAAGACCATCAGCGTCGCGGTAAAGAACTCTGGTGCAGCAACCAATGTGACGGAGATAAAAGTCAGAATACGATCGTATAAACTGCCCGGAAACATGGCGGCTAGAATGCCGAGCGCGAGCGAGATCGGCACACCGATCAGGGCGGTCAAACAGCTAACATAGAGCGTATTTTTATAGCGGTCGCTGATGAGGTTCATGATCGGAACATCACTGGCGAGCGAGATTCCGAGGTTACCCCTCAGGAAGTCGCCGAGCCAACTCAGATACTGCATGGGGTAAGACTTATCGAGGCCAAGTTTCTCGCGAAGGGCGGCGACATTCTCTGGCGTGGCTTGCTGGCCCATTCGGATTTGGGCGGCATCACCGGGTAGGATCTTCGTGCCGAAAAAGATGATGACGGAAACAGCCAGAACCGTAATCAGGCCGATCCCCAGTCGCTTCAAAATGAGTAATTTCATGAAGGGCTCGCGTTGAAGCGGAAGTGCGCTCGCCCCGGTAAGGGCGAGCGTGGAAAGTTAAGCGATTAAGCGTCGTCGCGCCAAAGCGTAACCGGAGCTTCCGCGCCGCCGAAGTTGTTCAGCGGAACTTCGGTGCGGCCCTTCACGTGAGAAGCGGCGGCATCGACGTAGTTGCGGTGCATCGGGATCGACATGCCATTTTCCTCGTGGACCATGGTTTGCAGATCGCAATATTTTTGCTTGCGCTTGTCGGCGTCGGTTTCGCCGCGAACATCCACGAGCAGTTGGTCGAACTTGTCGTTCTTCCAGCGCGTCTCGTTCCATGCCGCATCGCCCTTGAAGGCCAGCGTCATCATGATATTTGCGGTTGGGCGCATGTTCCACGCGGCAACGCAGATTGGCTCTTTGAGCCAGACGGCACCCCAGTAGCCATCGGTCGTAACTTTCTTGACGTCAAAGTTCGCGCCGATCTTCTTGCCTTCACGCTGCATGAAGAGACACTGCTCGACGGCACCCGGTGCAACCTCGGCGGCGACCACGGGAACGGCGGTATTGCCGATGCCGGATTTCTTCCAGTGGAAGGCTGCCTTGTCTGGGTCCAGCTCGCGCTGCGGAATGTCTGGGCAGTGATCGAAGTAGGCCGAGTTGATCGGCTGGTCGTTACCGAGAGAGCCTTGGCCCTTCATCACGCCTTTGACGAGACGCTGGCGGTCCTGCAACATCTGCATCGCCTTATAAAGGTGCATGTTGCTGGACTCTGCCACGTCGAGGCGCGGCGTAATGTTGACGTAGGCACCAGCCTTCAGTGACCAGATTTCCTTACCTTCCGCAGACTCGACCTGATTGATCGCTTTCGGCGGCAGGTTGACCATCGCGTCGATGTCACCCGCGAGAAACGCGTTCAGGCGCGCGACGGAATCGCCAATGCCATAGTGCTCCAGCTCGTCGAGGTAACCGCCTTCGCCATAGTAATTCTCAAAGCGCTCACCAACGGCGCGCACGCCCGGTTTGAACTCTTTGACCTTGTAAGGGCCGGTTCCGACTGTCGTGGAGAAATCTTCCTGACCGTCTTGGATGATCTTGAAGTGGAATGTGCCGAGCGCAATCGGCAAGTCAGCGTTCGCTGAACTCAGGATCGCTTTGACTTCGTAGTCGTTGACCTTCTTCCATTCTTTGACCATCGACACGAGCGACGACGCTTTCGAGATCGAGTCTTCGCCGAGGTGACGGTTCATCGTGTAGATCACATCGTCGGCGGTGAGGGTCTTGCCGTCGTGGAATTCGACGCCTTTGCGGATTTTGAAGGTCCACTCGGTCGCGTCGTCATTCGACATGACTTCTTCGGCCAGCTCAGGCTCGTACCCAAGGTCCGAGGTTAAACGCGTCAGCGAGCCATAGAACATACGGCCCCGGAAATAGTCAGCCGCTGACGTATAAAGCGCCGGATCAAGCGTATCGTTCGGGCCGTGTTGGTCGGCGGCCATAATCAACTTGCCGCCCTTTTTCGGCGTCATCGCAAGGGCTTTCGACATGCTGCCGAAAACGGTGCCGGATGCAGTCGCGGTCGCGCCAGCGGCCATCAGCCAACCCATCACGTCCCGGCGCGACGCGCCACGATGCAGCATGTGCAAAACACGTTGCTGATCGGACGTGCTGAGATTGCTCATCGTCGGATCGTTCTTTTTGAAATCGGTCATTGTCTCTCCCTGTTCGTCGAGTGCTGGTGTCCTCTTTGGGACTTCAGCGACTTATTCGATCTTTGGACGCGAAGCGCCTCGGTCTTAACTGTTGACCATAGCGGGAAGTGACGCAAGTATTCTTGAAATGTTCTAAGTTCTAGCGCGAGGTTTCCGTCGCGCTCTGCGCGCGAAGCCTTGTTTCTTTTGAGACTAGAGGCATCAATTTCAATGGCTTGCTTGAACGTATCCGAAAAAACCGGGTTCGGGTGATTGGGAGAATCTGTCGATTGAAATGCCCGTTTGGGCTGCATCTCAATGTGGAATCAGGCGGTGAAACCGCTGAGTTCCGCTTTGCTCAACCGCTTTCGCCTCCCGCCCGGTTTCCGGGGGGAGGGTAAAGGGACAGCGATGCCAGCAGGCCAAGATCGGGCGGGCGCTCAATGCGCATTTCGGCCAGCCGCCAATCACGAAGCGATGTCGAGAGAAGGGGCGCGACGAAAGCTGAAGGTCGACGCGTTCGCCCCGCGCGTCGCGCTTGTTTCTCGATCCGGCGCAGCAAGCGCGATGCGCAGCGCGGCACATCCATCAGCACCGCGCGTAAAACCCTGAGCCGCGTCTGACACGCCGACAAGGAAACATCCGCATCATCCGCCGCAAACGCGAGGGCAAGGGATTCTGAAATCTGATTGGCATCCGTACCCACGCCGCTGCAGGCAATCATCCGATAGGCGTGTGCGACAACCAAATACCGGGCAGCAGCCTCAGCGCGCGACAGGATCGACCCAACAAACCGGCACGCCCAATCCGAGAAACCACGCGAGACCGGACCAACCGACAAAACCCCCAGCAAAACGATCAACCCCGCCACCATGCGGAGCAACCGAAGCCGCTGAGTTTCGAGTGCCGTCTCAAAGTCCACGCTGTTCTCTGTCTCCCGTTTGAATCGATGGAGAGATTTAAGAACTAAACATGAACATTTGTCAAGCACGAATTTGCACAGCAAATTCGACGATCAGCGAAACAGGCGCAAACAGCGCGGCGGAAAATCGCGCACCCCCATTCCTGAAAGGAATGACGAGAGCACCATTTGGAGCCACAAACGCGCCCCACACACGACACGACAGTAACCGTCATTGCCCGGCTTGTCCGGGCAATCCAGAGCTTCAAACACAGGCGCTTACTGCTCTGGATCATCGGGACAAGCCCGATGATGACCCTCAAGGAGCAAGTGTCGTGTAGTGTGCGCACCCCATTACCCGCGAAGCCAAATGCGACAGAACACTGGGCTGGATTTGCTCTCTTTGCTGCCGTCATGAACGACGATCAAAAGAGTCCGGGTTTGGCTATAACCGGACGAATTTTCAGCTGATAAAGCCATTCTCGCAGCCAGAAAATGCTTCTGGAGTAGACGCACCTTAAAGCTGCAATTAACGAAAACCAAACCCTTGCCGCGTTACTGTTCCCGGTAAATCATAAGTTGGCGGAAGGACTTTTTCGTGGGGAAGATCTCGATTGGCGACTTCCACAAGGCTCTGAAAAAATCCGGCCTGCAACACGATCTAACAAACAAGATTCTCCCCGAAGATGTTGTCTGGGGAGAGCAAGAGCGTGTGAACGAGTTTGTACGAACTTGTACACCTCATCAAGCACATCAGCTACTTCATGAAATCCACTATACCGACGAATATTTCGACGCCGTAGACATTGTGCTAAATCGCCCTGACTGTGATCAAGCCACCGCGATGAATCTCATTGCAAATTATTACGAGGGGGGAATGTTTCTTACGTATGACTACATTAAAAGCAACCCAGAAGAAGTAAACCTTCGTTTGGATAAGATACGAAAGCGCGCTTGGGCAGACGACTACCCAACGTGCCAGTGCGCCGTGAACGAAAACTATGTGTATGCGGTCCACTCCGGCATGATCGACGAGCTCTGCCGCAACGTCTCGCACTTCTACAGCCTCCCCCATAGCTTTTTGCCTTTGACGCCAGAATACACAAAATACAAAAAGCTATTAGGACGATACAGTTCGCCGCTATGGCATGTAATTCGAAACGCGAAGAAGGCGTTCAGCTTGCGCGGCTGACAACACCTCAGCCTCGACCGGTTTGCATGATGATACTGATATCTGGTAGTTGGTCCGCCTCCCTAGAAGGTGCAGTCACACAATAGCTGAGGCTTTGGACCGCTAATGGGATGGACCGGCTGCTTCCCCAGCGGGTTAGCCTGAAAAGGCTA
>CAZXMX010000068.1:0-14863 GCA_964641645.1 uncultured Neomegalonema sp. | reverse complement strand
CAGCGGCAGATGGTTGAGCAAATCGAAGCCATCGGGAGCTAAAAAAATCGCAGCCATTCTGAAAACCGCAAAGCCAAATGCGGCGAGTCGCGATAGAGGCCTCGGGCCGCTCCCTGCGGAGCAGCCCGCATCACACTGCCCTATGCAGCAACGATGTTATGATCGGGGCCATATCCGAAGCCCGTGATGTTCTCTGGTCCATCGGGACCGAGGACAACAATGTCGTGTTCACGATACCCGCCTGCACCGTGTTGGCCATCTGGGATCGTCAGCATCGGCTCCATCGAAACGACCATCCCCTCGGTCAGTTCCGTGTCGATGTCTTCGCGCAATTCCAAGCCAGCTTCGCGGCCATAATAATGCGACAGAACGCCGAATGAATGACCGTAACCGAACGATCGAAATTGCAGCAGATCGCGAGCCTCAAAGAACGCGTTGATCTCAGCGCAAATGCCGGAACAGGTCGCCCCTTCTTTGATGAGCGATAGGCCCAATTCATGCGCGCCGATGTTTGCTTCCCACAGCTTCAACGATGCCGCATCTGGTTCGCCAACAAACAAAGTGCGTTCCAATGCCGTGTAGTATCCTGAAATCATCGGGAAGGTGTTGAGGCTGAGAATGTCTCCCGCCTCTAGCTGACGCGTTGTTACCGGATTGTGCGCGCCGTCGGTGTTGATGCCGGACTGGAACCACACCCAGTTATCGCGCATCTCGCTATCAGGGTGCGAGCGGGCGATTTCTGTTTCCATCGCATCGCGTCCTGCCATGGCAACATCGATCTCGCGCGTTCCGACACGGATGGCATCGCGTACCGCTTCGCCGCCAATGTCAGCCACACGAGCGCCTTCACGGATCAGGGCGATTTCCTCTGCGGATTTTACCATCCGCTGTGTCATGGTCGCACCCGCAATGTCGACCGTCTCTGCGCCAAGGAAGTCCGACAGCTTTGCATGTTGAGCGAGGGTCAGATGATCGCCCTCGATCCCAACGCGTTTCGCATTTCCAATAATGTCACTCACCGCGCGCCAATAATTATCGCGCTGCCAATCGGTGTAGACCACGTTTTCGTCCGCACTGCGTCGCCAAGGCTGACCACCGTCAATGTTGGCGGAAACGGTGATCGACCGATCCTGCGTCACGACGCAGGCATAGGGGCGTCCAAAGGCGCAATAGAGAAACCCAGAATAATACGCGACGCCGTGCATCGACGTCAGAATGGTGGCTTCAATGTCTTGCTTGGCCATGATCGCGCGTAACCCGGCGAGGCGGCGATCATACTCGGCGCGGCTAAAGATCATCGGCGCTTTTTCGCCGTTGTGAAACGTGAAAAATTCCGGTCGGATAGGGGCTTCAGTTTTAAGAAGTGCTTGAGTCATCGTGACCTCCAAAAGCTCGGAAGTCAGAGGAGAACCTCCAATCTTCCGATTGAAAGTCCCGGCGTTCAGGATGAAAAATGAGCAAGGGCTGATACCCTTCGGCGACGCCATCGCCTATTCGCTCGGGTATCTTTTGGCATATTTGAGGCGGGAAAAACAGACCCTTCTAACATTTCCAAGGATCGGCGCGCGAACCGAGATCAATCTGCTCGTCACTCACGGCCTTGCCGGTTCCATGTCCACGCGAGGCAACGAAGGTGAACACTTCCTGACTCGTCACCGCAAAAAGCGTGGCGATCATTAAGAAATTAACGAACGCACTTATCGCGCCCTCGGATTCTTTCCGAAACCATCCGCTGAACGGCTGGAATCCGTCGCAGGGTTAATCAAAATAAACCAATTCAATTTCGTAAATATTTACCGGCCAGTGGTTGAATCCCGAAAATTATAATGAGGTTTCGGATGTCAAACATGGCCAAAGCGCGCACGTTTATTCCTGCTCAGATCCGCCGTTCCGGGCAGTCTCTGCTGCAACAGTTTAAGAACAACAATCAGGGCGGCGTTGCCATCCCGATGGGCTTCATGGTCATTGTCCTGGCCTCTGGCGTGGGCATGTCCGTCGACTATTCCCGCGCGGTAAAGGCGCAGCACAATTTGCAGGATGCCGTTGACTCGGCAGTTATTGCGGCGGCGACCAATGTCTCAGAGGTGGCTGGCCAAATGGCAGCGGATACCTTGTTTGACAGCACCTACATGGCCAACAACAAAGTAACGGCCGTTAATCGCGGTCTCACCGTTGACGGCAACGGCTTTACCTATTCCGTCGAGGCCGAAGTCCCGACCATGATGCTTCAGCTGATCGGGATGGAGTCTATTCCCGTAGCGGCGAGCGCAACAGCAACGCGTGGATTGGGTAGCGCGGAAATCGTGATCGCGCTCGATACGACAGGCTCGATGGGTTTTGGCGACTCGTGGGATCAGGCGACCGAGGCGCTCGGCGGTCTGTTGGTTGACCTCGATACGCTTGCCGTCAATGACGACGACTTCTTCGCGACGTTCATGCCGTACGGTGATCGCGTGAATGTCGGTCGGACGCGTGCCGAGGGTTGGCTGACAGGCGCGGCACCAACGACAGATGAGTGGGGCAAGTACCTGAATGGCAGCGGTGACATCGTTCACACGGCGGCTGGTTGCCTCGAACCGCGCGAGGAATTGATTGACGATAATCCGCACGCCTTGACCGACGCCACGCCGAGCACGTTGGGTTTCGTTCCAACGTCTGAAGGCAACTATCAATCCTACCTGCCGATGCGTGGCGGCTTTACCTGCCCAGACCAGGAAGTGATTGGGCCGACGAAAAACATCGCCAGTTTCACCACGGCTATCGAAGGTGTTGATCTTGCGGGCACGGGTCGTTTCGATTTGGGCATGGCATGGGCGCACAGACTGCTGTCCCCGTCTTGGTCGGGTCTTTGGGGTGTGCCGGATTATCCTGCTGCAGCGGGCGAGCGCCAAAAGATCGCGATCCTCGTCACCGACATGTTCACGAATGCCTACCACTACGAAGTTCCCTATCAGATCAATGATACGGCGAACTCGCCAAACTTCGGCAACAACCAAGGCACGCAGAAAGGCTTCGACAACTTCGTTGAAGTTTGTGAGCGCATGAAAGCCGACGATATTATCGTCCACACCGTTTATGTTAACGGCAACACGCACGGTGTTCCGTTCATGCAAGCCTGCGCAAGCACTGAGGCTCATTACCACGCCGTTTCGGACGTCAGCGAACTGCGCGCATCGTTGAATTCGATCTCGGCAGACTTGCTCGGTGTGCGCCTCATTAACTAAGTTCGGGCCAAGGCCGAATTTCGAACATGCTGTCTCTTCCGACGATCATCTAGTTGCACCGTCGGGAGAGTCCCTATATAGAACCCGTTCGCGTTTAGGGGTTTAGCTCAGTTGGTAGAGCATCGGTCTCCAAAACCGAGGGTCGTGGGTTCGAGTCCCTCAGCCCCTGCCACGCGAGAGAAACGGTAGGACAGCATGGCTAAGACCAACCCGGCTCAGTTTATCCAGCAAGTTCGCGCGGAGACCGCAAAGGTCACGTGGCCGACTCGCAAGGAAACCATCACGACGACCATCATGGTCCTCATCATGGCGACCTTGACGGCAATCTTCTTCTTGATCGTGGATAAAATCCTCGATGCCTTCATCAAATTGGTCGTCGCGATCGGGGCCTAAGCCTCTATGGCGAAACCCCTTTCTCAGACCCGTGCCCTGATTGTTGGCGGCACGGCAGGGATCGGTTTTGCTTCTGCGCAAAAGCTCCTAGCGGCGGGCGTCCCGCACATCGTTGTCGCGGGCCGGAACGCCGAACGCGGCGAAAAAGCCGCGAACGCCTTGGGCGAGCGCGCCACGTATATCGCTTGCGATGCCGCAGACCCCCTCCAAACCGTTGAACTTGCTGCGAAAGCCAAAGCCGCGATGGGCGGCATCGACCTGTTGCTCAGTTGTGGCGGCGGTGATCCCATGCCCTCGCTGCTGCACAAAATCGCGCCCGAGGACTTGATGCCGACGATCAATGGCGTCCAAGCCCCGATTCTCCATCCCGCGCATGCGGTCTTGCCCCATATGACCGAACAAGGCGGCGGCGCGATCATCTGCATCGCCTCGGATGCCGGAAAGCTGGCGACACCGGGCGAAAGCGCCATCGGCGCGGCGATGGCCTCGATTGCGATGTTCTGCCGGACCATGGCAGCGGAGGCCAAACGCAACGGCATCCGCGTCAACTGCCTCACGCCCAGCATCGTCCAAGGCACACCGCTCTACGATAAGCTGATGGCCCATGAATTCGCCGGCAAACTGTTCAGCAAAGCCGAGAAGATGGCCGCCCTCGGGGTTGTGACCCCCGAAGACATCGCGGAAATGGTTGTTTTTCTTGCGAGTCCAGCGTCAGCCAAAACCACCGGCCAAACCATCTCGATCACCGGCGGTATCTCGGCGATCTGAACCGGGCTTTCGCTGGATTTCCTGCTTGATTTTTGGCCCCGACTCGTTACAACCGCCCACCTGCTCTGAAACTTGACTGAGAGAGCCGCGCGGGGTCGCTTTTGCCCTCAACGCGGGGAGAACTGATGGCACATCGCTGGTACACCATCCACGCCTATTCCAACTTCGAGAAGAAGGTGAAGGAAGAGATCCTCGAACAAGCCGATCGCAAAGGCTTGCTCGATAAGTTCGAGCAAATCGAGGTGCCTTCGGAAGAGGTCATGGAAATTCGTCGGGGTCGCAAGACGACCTCCGATAAAAAGCTGCTGCCCGGTTACATCCTCGTCAAGATGCAGATGGACGACGACGCCTATCACCTCGTCAAGAACACCCAGCGCGTCGTTGGGTTTCTGGGACCGGAAGGCCGTCCAAGCCCAGTGCCGCAGGCTGAAGTTGACCGCCTGATGAACACGGTGGAAGAGGGCGCCGAAAAGCCACGCTCCACCATCGTTTACGAGATCGGCGAGCAGGTCAAAGTCACCGACGGTCCCTTCGACGGCTTTTCTGGCATGGTCGAAGACGTGGATGCAGAAAACGAGCGCCTCAAAGTGGCGGTGTCGATCTTTGGTCGTGCCACGCCCGTTGAGCTTGAATACACGCAAGTTCAGAAAGAGAACGCTTAATCAAGGAATTCCGGGGCTGGACCCCGGTGATCGCGTGGGAGGCGAGGGTATACCCCGGACCGTACCACTAAACCTCGCGCCAGATTTCTGGCGCACCCTTAGGAGGGGACTAACATGGCGAAAAAAGTCGTCGGGCAGCTTAAGCTGCAAGTACCGGCGGGGAAAGCGAACCCGTCACCGCCCATTGGCCCGGCTCTCGGTCAACGCGGCATCAACATCATGGAATTCTGCAAGGCGTTTAACGCCAAGACGCAGGAAGTCGAGCCGGGCGCACCGTGCCCGACCATCATCACCTACTATCAGGACAAGTCCTTTACCTTCGAGATCAAGACGCCCCCGGCGAGCTTTTTCCTGAAGAAAGCGCTGAAACTGAAATCTGGCTCCAAGGCGCCGGGTCGCGAAAGCGCGGGTACCGTGAAACAAGCTCAGCTTCGCGAAATTGCTGAGGCGAAAATGGTCGACCTCAACGCCAACTCTGTTGAGCAGGCTATGAAGATCATCGCCGGGTCCGCCCGTTCGATGGGCCTGAAAGTGGAGGATTGATCGAATGGCAAAAGTTGGAAAACGCTCAGTCGCAGCGAAAAAAGCCTTCAAAGAAGCCACGGATGGCAAAGACGCACTCGCAGTTGATGAGGCTGTGAAGCTGGTTAAGGCCAATGCAACCGCAAAATTTGATGAGACCGTCGAAATCGCAATGGTTCTCGGCGTTGATCCGCGTCATGCGGACCAGATGGTGCGCGGTGTCGTTTCCCTGCCAAACGGTACGGGTAAATCGGTTCGCGTCGGCGTCTTCGCACGCGAGGCTAAGGCGGATGAGGCCAAGGCGGCGGGTGCTGATGTGGTTGGCGCTGAAGACCTGATGGAAATCGTTCAGGGCGGCACGATCGACTTTGACGTCTGCATCGCAACGCCTGACATGATGCCCATCGTGGGTCGTCTCGGTAAGGTTCTTGGTCCACGCGGCATGATGCCAAACCCGAAAGTCGGCACCGTGACAATGGACGTTGCCAAGGCTGTTGAAGACGCCAAGGGCGGTCAGGTCCAGTTCCGCGCTGAAAAAGCCGGCGTGGTTCATGTCGGCATTGGCAAGGCCAGCTTCACCGAAGCTCAAATCGCCGAGAACGCGCGCGCGATGATTGATGCTGTCCTCAAAGCCAAGCCAACTGGCGCAAAAGGCACCTACGTCAAAAAGGTCGCCATGTCCTCGACGATGGGGCCGGGTGTCACGGTGGATGTCTCCGCCGAGATGGGCTAACGGGCTCGCTCGCCAATGCGCCGGTTTTGAAACTGGCGAGAGCGAGCAAAGCCAAACCAACCCAAGCCCCGTGCCGACAAGGTGCGGGGCTTTTTCGATGCCTCAGTAAATCTTCCCGAGCGCCTCTGCGATATAGCGGTACGTTACATCGACAATGGGGTCGCGTTTCATGTCTTCATGTTTCGCAAGCCAAACTGGCAATTCGAAAGAAATGTCCGATTGCAGCACAGGTTCAAGATCGGCATCCCGAACGGCGATCACGCTTTGACAAACGCCAATGCCTAGCCCCGCCCGTAAGGCGGCAAGCTGACCTAAGTCACTATCGCTGCGGAACGAAAAGTCACTTGATGTCAGCGGCAGATCCCCGAGTTGATAATCCTGTAGCCGATGCAGATCGCGATCAATGCCAATCAGGTCATGTGTTTCCAGATCATCAGGGCGCTCCGGACGACCGCGCGCGGCTAGATAATTCTGGTGTGCATAGAGCGCTAACACCGCTGTTCCCGGGCGTTTGCAGATCAGCCGCTCCTGCGTTGGCGGCGTCATGCGGATCGCAATATCCGCGCTGCGCGTCAGCAGATCGTCCTGCTCGTTGCTGATCACAAGCTCGATGGCAATGGATGGATAAGCCATCCGAAACTGGCCAAGGACTTTGGGCAGAATTTCTACCCCAACGATCTCGCTCGCGCTCAGCCGGATCGTTCCTGCATTTTCATGCGTCGTGGCCTGCCTCGCCAGAGTCATTGCGGCGTTCGACATCACCTGCGCGGTTGGGGCCATCGTGTCCGCGAGCGTGGTTGGCTGCAAACCCATTTGCGAACGCAAAAACAACGGACGCGTGAGCTTTTCTTCCAACTCGCTGATGTGTCGCCCAATTGTGGGCTGTGCCATGCCCAGCTCTCGGGCGGCCTTTGACAGGCTCCCGGTCTTGTAAACCGCGATAAAGCTCCGCCAAAGAGTCCAGTTCGCCTCTTCATTCATGCAAATATGTATAGCGAGTATATTAAAATATGCAATTTTGAATGATTCCAGCGCATGACAGGATGCTCAAAATCATTGGTATTAAGAGGTCCAACATGTCTTCGAAGTTTCTCGTTCTGAGCGTTCTGGCGGCTCTGTTTTTGCTGAGCGCCTGTGCATTTTCCCCGAGAAAGCAAATCACAACCGAGGTTTTGCTCCCTGCCGCACCGGAAGAGGTCTGGGCGGTTCTGGTTGATACAGAGCGTTACGCGGATTGGAATCCCTTCATCATCAAGAGCGAAGGCGAAATTCGAGAGGGCGCAACGATCAAAAACACCGTTCGGCCAGAACCGGGGAGTGAAATGACCTTCCAACCGAAGATCCTAGTCGCCCGTCCCAACGAGGAATTGCGCTGGAAGGGGCGCGTGTTCGTTCCGGGCATCTTTGATGGCGAGCATTACTTTTTGCTCGAGCCCGACAGCGATCAGACCCGGATGACCCAGGGGGAAAATTTCTCAGGCGTTGCGCTGTGGTTCGTCGATGTCGCACCTTTTGAGGACAACTTTACCGAGATGAACGAGGCATTGAAAGCGAGGCTCGTGCAGCTGCAGAACAGCAACTAGCTAGTTTCAGCTTGCGGTCCCAACGACGCGATCAAAAAATTTATCGGTATAAATCGGTGCTGCAACCGGTTAGCGTGAATCTCGTTCGATGGTTGAGTACCAGTATCGCGAGTGTGCAAATGGCAGATCCAATTTCTTTCAGACCCCTGACAGACGCTGAGAACCGAAGGTCATTCCAAACGGGCCAACCACGCAACCCAGCCCTTCCGGATAAAAGCTCGATTACAGGGCGGCGGGTTCCAGCGGGACGAGTCGGAAGAAAGCCGGAGCTGTCTAAGCCTTATCAAATGACCCGTTCGTTCGATGGTCCCGGCGCTCGACGCGTGCTTGATAGAAATGTCCACGAGGTCTTGGTCGCCGACGAGAAGCACGCCGAAATAGTTTGGCGGGAAGTAAAACGCAAACAAGGCATGTCGGAAGCCGAGATCGAATCTACATGGGAAGACCTATTACAATTCGTTGGCAACAATACTGCCGCTTATGGTGTCGCTGTCGGCGACAGCGTGGCGTTTGGAAAAGTTGCGTATGATATCAGCCGTGGCGGTGCAGGCTGGAACGGGGTGCGAGCTGTCTTCACTAGCTACCAGAACCAAAAGTATATCATTTTCAAAGGGTATTCAGGTCTGAGGAAGTTACTGCCGGGCGTTCGCTACTTGAAAACAAACCCTAAGGTCGTCCAACTTGGCTTGGGTAGTTTCGACGTAGTAAAGAGTCTAAAATCGGGCGGTATCTTCACTGCGGTGCTTCTCTGCGGGTTCCACGTAATGGATTATCTGGTGCGAGACAGGGCAACCCTATCTCAGCTCGTTGGAAACATCGGCATCGATATTGCAAAAGTTGCAATCTCGACAGGGATTGCGATCGGAGTCACTTCTGTCGCGTCGGCGCAGGGCTGGGCAATTGCCTCTGCAGCGCTGGGGCCTGTTGGTTTGGCGATTGGAGTTGGGATAGGCGCTGCTGTGTTGCTGGACTGGCTCGACGCTAGATATAAACTCAAAGAGAGGCTCGTTGCAGTTCTCGGAACTATTTGGGACGATTTTACTTCGTTCTTTTCGCGCCCTTCAGAACTTGTCCTGATAGACCCAAAGGCAGAACGCAGGGCGTACTTTGAAGAAGAACACCGAAGAAAGCTCGCTGAACGAGCGAGGCGGCAAGGCAGATTTTAGAATGATCGAAGGCCCAATCCCGGTCTCGCAAAAAATATGGCACTTGATATTCACCCTTGCCCTCGCTGCCTTCTTTCTGGGCGTAACGGCAATGATGATTGTTCAAGGGGTAGATCGCTTCCGGACAGAGCAGCTCTTTCAGTGGATCAAGTTTTTACCGTTGCTTGTCATGATGAGTATCGTAATCGCGTTGTTTGCGATCAAGAGTCTCGTCATGTTTTTCCGGCGTTTTGATCCTGAAAATCCAAGTGCCTATCGAGCGCCGGTTTTCCGTTTCGAGAGCCAACTGGTCACTGTCTGTGTTTGCGCTGCCATCATTAGTCCCTTTTTACTCCAGCCATTCATCGACTACGTTTTTACACCTGCGTTTGGCTACGAATTTTGTGAGATCTTATCCAGTGGGGGGCCAACGTTTGGATTCCCGACCTATGCCTACGTCCCTGACCTCGAACTTTGCGTCGCATCAGATTCGAGCGGGTAAGTCTCGATCACCGCTTCGCCTAACGAAAATGTCACTGCGCAAAACGAAACACTTCGGCAGGACAAGCGTTAACTTCGGTTAAGAAAATCCACTGTGAAAACTGCGCAAAATTCGTTGCATTAACGAACGAACCGACGTGAACCGGGCAAATGCGTCGATTTTTGGCACTCTGAGGTCTGGCGAAGTTAACGACACGCGCTAAGTTGCGTGGTATACTGATGAAGTAGTCTCTGAAGGAATCGAAATGAGCCCGAAATCTAGTTTGATCACAGCCGCGCTGCTTACCGTATCGGCGGTCGCGACCTTGACTGCCTACGCAGCTTCGACCGTGTCGGACGCAACCATTGTTCAACAGCGAGCGTCTTTGGCAAAAAATACTGACGGCAAAGGCTTTGGACCCCAATCTCCGCGCGATATTGACACCCTGAGTGGCACGAACACGCGCGCGTTCTCCGAGGCTCCGAGCTTCACGCAAATGAACCTCTGCAACATTCACTTCCATGTTGGCGCTGAGCATAAAGGCGGCGAGTTCGACACGTATGTCGGCAATGGTGACGGCAAGGGGTACGGCACCGGCTACAAGTATTCCGGTAAGCTTTCGGCTGCTGAACTGAAATCCATTGGCACCCCGATTGGCGACAAAGGCCACGGCGGTTTGGTGCCCGGCGATACCATCGAAGTCCACTACGTCCATACGACGGCGAAGGTGAAGCCCGGACCGACGCTCGGCTCTTGCCTCAGCGAAGCCATCGGCAATCCGCAGCTTCGCGTGGAGACCCAAGTCTATGTGTTGGTGAATGACCGCAATGCGCATGACTTTGTTAAACTGACCAAGCACGAGTTTATCGACGGCGTGCATCAGGCAGTGAACATCCCCTCCAACACCGGCGCGCCGGTCCAGTATGAAGGCTCAACGACCGGGCCGGGCTACAATGAAAAAGGTTCGCCTTTCCAAGTGTCCTGGAGCGTCCGCCCCAAGATCGCGAAGGTCGACATCCAAACGGTCGCGACATGGTTCAAGGGTAACGCCTTTAACGAAGATCACGCCCATGGCGTGCGGAACCTCGTGATTAACCCGGACCTGCTGTCACAGATCCAATAAAGCGTTTCGCGCGGCGACCCGCGGCCAGCCTCATTGTTTGGGGGCGAACAGCGAAGCCCAAACGAACAAAAGCCCCGTTCCCTTCAAGGAGCGGGGCTTTTTTTTTGCCTTGGCCCTCAGTATCCGTCGGGCTTATGGCCGAAGAACACTTTCGTCAGGGTGTCGCTCACGTCCCACGTGACCCGGCTTTTATCGCGGATGAAATAGCTGTCACCGGCCGCCAAAGCCGTCACATCCCCCGTTGCGTGATCGGTGATCTGACAGGCACCCGACAAGATCGTCATGAGTTCATCCCCTTGCTCCGTGCAGTCAAATGCACCGACCGAGCACCGCCAAATCCCCATCCGCGTTGGATGTCCCGCACCGCCCGCATCAATTCGGCCTGACGTCTTCGGCGCGCCTTTGACGATCCGATAATCACTCGCCGGATTGTCAAACGGCCAGTCCTCCAACGCGCCAACATCATCTCCGGGTGAATAAGTGAACATTCGCTCCTCCTGTGTCGTCGCAGTATGGCGTGCTGTGGCTCCTTCGAGAGCAATATTGCACCAGCCCATGATTTCGCGAATATGACGCCGTTGATCTAAAGGGAAAGCCACCAATGCCGCAGGTATCACTCGACGAAATTGAAGCCACGACGAAAACCGCGCTAGAGCGCCACGGGGCTGCGCCGTGGATTGCGGCAGAGGTGGCGCGCGCCGTGCGCAAGGCCGAGGCGGTCGGGAATCGCATCTGCGGCCTCTACTACCTCGAAAGCTATTGCACCCAATTGCGCAGTGGGCGGGTCAAAGGCGACGTCGAGCCGGTCGTCACGCGTCCGCGCTCCGGTGTCGTCCATGTCGATGCGAAGTTCGGCTTTGCTCAATCCGCGTTCACACGAGGGTTGCCTGAAGCCGTCACAGCGGCCCGAGAGTGCGGCGTCGCCAGCCTCGCCATTGGCCACGCGCATACCTGCACGTCGCTGGGTTACTTTACCGAACAGATCGCCCGTGAAGGCTTGATCGGGCTGGGCATGACCAACGCCTCGCCCATCGTTGCGCCGCCGGGTGGAAAGACCCGCGTGATCGGCACCAACCCGATGGCCTTTTCAGTGCCCGATGGAAAGGGCGGTCTGGCGATGCAGTTTGACCAATCCACAACGACCGTTGCGCTGGGCAAGATCACGATGGCCAAAGCGGCGGGCGAGAGCATCCCCGAAGGCTGGGCCGTCGACGCCGAGGGCAAGCCCACGACGGACCCCGAAGCGGCGCTGAAAGGCTCGCTCGTCAGCATGGGCGGATACAAAGGCTGGGGCTTTGGCCTGATGGCCGAGTTGCTTGCGGCGGGTTTGACCGGCGGCGTGGTCAGCCGAGACGTCAAACCCCTCAAAGCCCCCGAAGGCCCACCGCATGACCTCGGCCAATACTACCTGCTCATGGACCCCGGCGCGTCGGGCGACTTCTTCGACCGTCTCAAACAAGTCGAAGAGGGCGTCGCCCTAGACGAAGGCGCACGGATACCGGGGCAGGGCAAACAAGACCAAGACCCGGTAGAGCTGGAAGACGCGGTGTGGGAGCAAACGCGTGGACTGGCGGGTATATCTGCCTAAAATTTTAGCATTAATACAGGTCAGCCTATTGTGAAATCATCCCTTGATTGATGCTCCGCTTTGCGGTGCATTGTCTCCCACCTAAAACAACCAATCAGAAGAGTTGGTTTGTAAAAAACCAAGCGAGACTTTAACTCAGGGGATCACATGAAAACGACAACCATTGCATTCGCATCCATTGCGGCTTCTCTGCTTGTTTTAAGCAGTTGCGTTCAGGAACAGCCAAAAAGCGCGTCGAGCGGCGCCGTTGCAGACAGCGTCATCACCGCGCAGCGTGTCGCCCTCGCCAATGCGACGGCGAACGACGGTACGGGGCCACAGGCACCGCGCGATCTCGCATCGACCGCAGGGACGAACCCGAAAGTCTTTCCATTCGCGCCAGCTTATACCTCGATGAATCTGTGCAACATCCACTTCCACGAAAGCGCAGAGCATAAGGGCGGCCAGTTCACGAAATACGCGGGCAACGGCGATGGCAAAGGCACAGGCACCGGTTACGAATATTCCGGCACCTTGACTGCGGCTGAAACGACGCCGATTGGCAAGAAGATCGGTGAAGGCAAAACGGGTCATCTCGCCCCCGGTGATACGATCGAAGTTCACTACGTTCACACGACGGCTCCGATCACCCCTGGCCCGACCTTGGGGTCTTGCCTGACGGAAGAGGTGAGCGATCCGTTCTTGCGCGTTGAGACGCAAGTTATGGTTCTGGTCAACGACCCGAACGCGCTCGATTTCGTTGAGCTCGCAAGAGTTGAGAATGTCGGCGGCCTATACCGAGCCCCGAATATCCCGACGACCTCCGGCACGCCGATCCAGTATCTCGGGTCAACGACTGGGCCTAAATACAACGAGCAAGGCTCACCGTTCAAAGTAACTTGGAGCGTGCGCCCGAACGTAATCAAGGTGAACATCAATTCAGTCGATGCTTGGTTCAGCAACAACATCTTTGACGAGGATCACGCTCATGGCGTTCGAAACTTGGTAACGAACCCTGCGTTGCTCTCTCGGATCTAATTTCCGGAGAAGGCGACCTTCACGATCAAAGACGGCAAATCCCCGTCAACGCCCGTTGGCGGGGATTTTCTGTCTGGTTCAATCTCTCACGACCGGTGCGTCTCGACGCTTCGCGTCGGCATGTCTCAAGAAAACCCCAAGGCTTGCCCCGCTCCACCCTTGACTCGCCACCCCAACTCCCCCTAAACACCGCGTCTCTCCGGCCTTTGGGCCGTGAGAACCTGTCCGAGACGGTTGGTGGCGTTCGCGCCATAAATCCAGCCCTAGACGGGGAACACGCACTTTCGATCAGCCACGGCTGACCGTCATGCGCGGGAACCCGGACAGTACGACGTCGAGCGTGGGCTTTTGCCTGCATTCGGCACCCCTGAGCCGGTGGAGAGGCGCAAGCCAACCTGCCATGATTGTTGGAGAAGACTGTGGATAGAGCCCAGAAAGAAGCGGTGGTCGAGGAACTCGGCCAGATTTTTTCGGACTCTGGCGCCGTTGTAGTTTGTCACTACAAAGGTCTTACAGTTGCTGAGATGTCGGATTTCCGGTCGCAAATGCGTGAAGCAGGTGCATCGGTCCGCGTCGCCAAGAACAAGCTCGCTAAAATCGCACTCGAAGGTAAGCCTTGTGCAGGTATCTCTGAATACCTGACCGGGCCGACCGTCCTTGCCTATTCGGAAGACCCCGTTGCTCCGGCAAAAGTGGTCGATAAGTTTGCCAAAGATAACGATAAACTCGTAATCGTTGGCGGCGCAATGGGCGAAACGGTTCTGGACGTTAGTGGCGTTAAGTCACTGGCAGCCATGCCTTCTCGCGAGGAAACGCTTTCGATGATCGCCGGAATGCTCGGCGCACCCGCAAGCAACCTCGCAAGCGCAGTTGGCGCACCCGCAAGCAACATTGCGAGTATTCTCTCGACGATCGAAGAGAAAGCTGCCTGATCTTACAGTGACTTATAAGGCCGCGTAGGGCGAAAGCACGAACGCTGGACCACTTGAAAACGAACGGAAGAAGCAAATGGCTGATCTTAATGCACTTGCGAAGGAAATCGTCGGTTTGACCCTGCTTGAAGCAGGCGAGCTGAAGAACATCCTCAAAGACGAATACGGCATCGAGCCTGCCGCTGGCGGCGCTGTGATGATGGCTGGCCCTGGTGGCGACGGCGGCGATGCTGCTGAAGCAAAAGACGACTTCTCGGTCGTTCTTGCATCGGCTGGTGACAAGAAAATCAACGTCATCAAAGAAGTCCGCGCGATTACAGGTCTCGGCCTGAAAGAAGCGAAAGACCTCGTCGAAGGCGCGCCGAAGGAAATCAAAGCAGACGTTCCAAAGGCAGAAGCAGAAGAGCTCAAGAAAAAGCTCGAAGAAGCAGGCGCAACCGTCGAACTCAAGTAAGTTCGCTGCGCTGCGGCAATTGGGTCAACCCATTGTCGCTTGACATTTTGGTCGGACGTGATTTCGCGTCCGGCCTTTTTGCGCCTAAGGGCTTGGATTTTGGTGTGGAATTGGTTAAACGACCCTCCATGCCAAACTGAATAGGAACGCTGTACCGCTGAAATCAACCCCAGCGGAAGCGAATAATGTGTTGATTCATAACCCTTTTGTGGTCGTGTTTTGCGAATCGCATGGGGAC
>CAZXMX010000067.1:0-14889 GCA_964641645.1 uncultured Neomegalonema sp. | reverse complement strand
CGACCTGCATCGAAGGAGTAAGCGGTGGCAAAGCTGCTGGATGTTTCGATGCCCGAGTGATTCGCCATCTCTCCAAGAAATCCGCTCAGACGGTCTTGCGTGGATGTTGCGGCTTGCGGTCCACCCAGGAATCCGACCCGCCGATACCCGCGTTCGACCAGCGCCCGAGCAGCCATCCGCCCGCATTCTACGTTATCAATACCAACGACGTGGACATCGGGCGCGCTGGAAAAGCGACCGAATGAGTGAACCACCGGCAAACCGGCATCCCGAAAGGCTCTCGCAAAGCTGGCCGGGAGAGTCGAAGAGGCAACGATGACGCCGTCGACGGAATATTGGCGGAGCATCTGGACAGAATTATTGGGGTCCGTCTCGTTCGATAGGTTCACCAAGAGGGGTCGCAGACCTCGATCTTGAAGCCCTTTGGTGAAGAGATCGAACACCTCCAGAAAGATCGGGTTGTGGAAGTTGTTCGAGACAAGACCGATCAGTTTGGTCCGGCCTGTCGTCAGGCTAGAGGCCAAAGCGTTCGGGTGATAGCCGAGGAGTTCTGCGGCTTTGAGAACTTTGCGGCGGGTTTTTTCGGACACCGAAGCGCCCTCGGTGAAGGTTCGCGACACGGCAGAACGAGAGACACCTGCCTGCTCTGCTACCTCTTTCAATGTGACGCCCATGGCACCCTCCTCCACCTCTCCGCTGCGTCAGAATAAACTTCGCAGAACATTTTTTGCAACCGGTTGCAAGATTGATCACATTGTGCTTCTGTTGCTCCAAGCGGTCACAAAAACGTTTAGCGACTGCCGAAAGCAACGACACAACGAAGAATTCCACGACCTAGGGAGGACCATCAATGACCATTTTTAAGAAACTAGCGATGGCAACGGCGCTTGCGACGACGCCGCTTTTCGCGCTCACAACGACCGCTTCAGCCGAGGGCGAAAAGTACGTTCTCGTCAGCCATGCGCCAGACAGCGATAGCTGGTGGAACACGATCAAGAACGGTATCGCCCTCGCAGGAGAGCAAATGAATGTCGAAGTCGAGTACCGCAATCCGCCCACGGGCGACATTGCGGACATGGCTCGAATCATCGAACAAGCCGCTGCATCCAACCCAGACGGAATCATCACCACCCTTGCCGATTACAACGTCCTTAAGGGCCCAATCATGGCGGCTGTCGATCAAGGCATCGACGTTATCATCATGAACTCTGGAACCAGCGAGCAAGCGCGCGAAGTTGGCGCCCTCATGTATGTTGGCCAACCCGAGTATGATGCCGGTCTTGCAGCGGGCATCCGCGCCAAAGGCGATGGAGTCACGAACTTCCTGTGCGTGAACCATGCGATCCAACAACCGATTGTTGGAGAGCGTTGCCGAGGTTTTGCGGATGGCCTGGGTGTCGATCTCGGCGATTCGATGATGGACAGCGGCACGGACCCGTCTGAGATCAAGAACAAAGTCCTCGCCTATCTATCAGCAAACCCAGAAACAAACGGCATCCTTACGCTGGGCCCTGTTTCGGCTGACCCAACCATTGCTGCGCTGAAAGAGAACGGTTTGGCTGGCGACATGTATTTCGGCACCTTTGATCTCGGCACTGAAATCGTCAAAGGCATCAAGGATGGTACAATCCAGTGGGGCATCGATCAGCAGCCCTTCCTGCAAGCGTACCTGCCCGTTGTCATCCTGGCCAACTGGGACCGTTACGGTGTTCTTCCCGGCAACAACATCAACTCGGGTCCGGGTTTCGTCACCAAAGACGGCCTGACACTTGTCGAAAAATACGCTGGCGAATATCGCTAAATTTCTTTCGTGGAGGCCGTTCGCGGCCTCCACACTCCTCGTTAGACGACGAGACAACACCGCGCATCATTATGCGCTTTCAACGATTTCAGACATTATGAGGTTGCCGGGGCCATGACAGAGAGCACCGTTAGCACCGACGAGCGCGTCAAAGAGATGTCGACGCTTCGCCGCGCATTGATCCGCCCGGAACTTGGTGGCATTTGTGGAACGGCGATTGTGTTCGCCCTCTTCCTTCTATTTGCATCCGACAGCGGCATGTTCAACTCGCGAGGCGTTTTGAACTGGTCGATCGTTTCCGCACAATTCATGATTATTGCCGTTGGGGCTTGCCTCCTGATGATCGCCGGAGAGTTTGATCTTTCGGTCGGTTCCATGATCGGTTTCGCTGGAATGGTGATCGCGATCCTTGTCGTAACGCTGGGATGGCCTGTGTGGTCAGCGATCATTACAAGTTTTATCGTCTGCCTCGCGATTGGTGCGCTGAACGGTTTTATTGTCATCCGCACAGGCTTACCCAGTTTCATCGTCACCCTCGCCTTTCTCTTTATTCTGCGCGGTTTCACGATCTTCCTACCGCAGACAATTGAGCGCAAAACGATTATTGGCGGCGTCAAAGACGCTGCGGAAGGCGACTGGCTCGCTCCGCTCTTCGGTGGGAAAATTCTGACGGGCTTTTTCTCGTGGATGGGCGAGCAAGGCATCATCGATGTGTTCGAACGGGGCAGCCGCAAAGGTCAGCCCGTCGTTGACGGTGTACCGATGCTCATCGTTTGGGCCATCGTACTGGTCCTTATCGGACATATCGTTCTGACCAAGACACGGTTCGGAAACTGGATCTTTGCCTCTGGCGGCGATGCGCAAGCGGCCCGCTATGTCGGCGTTCCGGTCAATCGCGTGAAGATCGCCATGTTCATGGTCACGGCGTTCTGTGCCTGCGTCTTCGCGACTTGTCAGGTGATGGAGTTCGGATCTGCGGGTGCGGATCGAGGTTTGCTGAAAGAATTCGAAGCGATCATTGCCGTTGTCATTGGAGGCGCACTCCTAACAGGAGGGTATGGTTCGGTGGTCGGAGCAGCCCTCGGTGCATTGATCTTCGGCGTTGTCCAGCAAGGATTGTTCTTCGCTGGCGTTGAGAGTTCCCTTTTCCGAGTTTTCCTCGGCGTTATTCTACTCCTCGCAGTGATCTTGAATACGTACATCCGACGTATGATCACGGGAGAACGGTAATGTCAGAACCGATTATCCGCATGGTTGATATCGAAAAACACTTTGGCAGTGTCATCGCGCTGTCCGGTGTTTCCCTCGACGTCCTAGCCGGTGAGTGTCATTGCCTGTTGGGTGACAATGGTGCGGGGAAGTCGACATTCATCAAGACGATGTCGGGTGTTCACGCGCCGACCAGTGGCGAGATTTTTTTCGAAGGCAAGCCGCTCGCATTTGACGATCCTCGCGACGCGATTACCGCTGGAATTGCGACCGTTTATCAAGACCTCGCCATGATCCCACTCATGAGCGTCGCGCGAAACTTCTTTATGGGGAATGAGCCGGTCAAAAAACGCTTTGGTATGCCCTTCTTCGATCATCAACGCGCAAACGACGTAACGATGGAAGAGATGAAGAAGATGGGCATCAACCTGCGCGGCCCCGATCAAGCGGTCGGCACGTTGTCGGGCGGCGAACGCCAAACTGTCGCGATTGCCCGCGCTGTTCACTTCGGCGCGAAGGTACTCATCCTCGATGAACCGACCTCAGCGCTTGGTGTTCGGCAAACCTCGAATGTTCTGGCCACCGTAGACAAGGTCCGTAAGCAAGGCATCGCAGTCGTCTTCATCACCCACAACGTGCGACATGCAATGGCGGTCGGTGATCGTTTTACGGTTCTCAATCGCGGAAAAACCCTTGGTACTGCCGTCCGAGGCGAGATTTCTCCAGACGATTTGCAGAGTATGATGGCGGGTGGCCAAGAAATGGCGGAACTGGAGGGATCCTTGGGTGGTACGGTGTAAGTAAATCACCCTTCACGGAACTAATTCGAAATATTTCTCGATCTCACAACCGATTCTTTACCCGAGTTCACTATCCTGTGTTCAGTAAAAGGGGTGAAAAATGAGTTTCTTGGGATCAATGGTCGGCACAATGATGGGCCGCCTCGTTTTGCCAGCGGCAGCGGTCGGTGGCGTCGGCGCGTATAAAACTGGCGCTCTGGATGGCATGTCTATCCCTGGATTAGCATCGGCACCTGCACACTACGAGATGCAAGCAAGAGTCACACGTGTCGACAACACCTGTCATTTGCGGTTTCGCAGTAATGGCACGTTGCAACAGACAGAAGCACTCGATTGCCACCGCGCCGTCGAAATGCTGAAGACCCCGGATTTTTCTGGCTACACGCTGCACAAAAGCGAACGGATCACCTATAGCTATTACGCCATGGACGGTAACTCGACCCTCAACGGCACGCTGAACAGCGGACGCGATGCGAACGGTCGACCGTATCGCCGCAACGACGTGATCAACATCCGCGTCAGTTCCAAAAATCCGTCAAAATCTGAAGTCATCTGAAGATGATGGCCCCAGACTTTCGGGGCCATTCAATCAAGTCAGACTAAGGCAGCCTCGGTAGCCGTGCGAACGTCGTCTTCACTGACATCCGGCGCAAGCTCCACGATCTTCAGGCCACCTTCAGCGACGTCAAAGACGCCTAGATTGGTGATGATGCGGTCAACGACCCCAGTGCCGGTCAGAGGCAACGTGCAGGCTTTCAGCAACTTGCTATCGCCGTGCTTCGATGTGTGATCCATAATAACCACGACACGCTCGACACCGGCGACCAAGTCCATCGCTCCGCCCATCCCCTTCACCAACTTGCCCGGGATCATCCAGTTCGCGAGATCACCGTTTTCTGCGACCTCCATTGCGCCAAGAATCGCAAGATTAATGTGGCCGCCGCGGATCATTCCGAAACTATCGGCGGATGAGAAATAGCTGGTGCGGTCCAGCTCGGTAATCGTCTGCTTTCCGGCGTTGATGACATCCGCGTCCAGCTCGTCCTCGGTCGGGAACGGGCCCATACCCAGCATCCCATTTTCCGACTGCAACGTGACATCCATGCCATCAGGAATGTAGTTCGAAACCAGTGTTGGAATCCCAATTCCAAGATTGACGTAGAACCCGTCTTGCAGCTCTTTACCGGCGCGCTCCGCCATTTGATTACGATCCCAAGGCATGGGCGGTCCCCTTAATTCTCTGTCAGTTCGTCTTCATCAATCGAGGCGAGCAGGTCTTCCCAGCCTTCAGAGGGCTGCATCGCAACCGCCGATTGGATGAATGTTGAAAGGTTGCTCGCACTGGCGGCGAGATAAGCCGCAACAAGCTCTGGATGGTCTTTGGCATAGCCTCGCCCGAACAGCGCGTCGAGCTTGGCGACGGCTGCATCAAGGAACTCGTCCGTAAAGCCTGTCGCGGCATCGCCCGCCATCGTCTCGTCATCAAAGCTCATCACTACGCTGCCCGCGTCGTGGCTTGCTCGATACGCTTTTCGTGTTCGCCTTGAACAATGCGTTGCACAAAAATCCCCGGCGTGTGGATTAGATCTGGGTCGAGGCTACCCGTCGGCACAATCTCTTCGACCTCAGCAATCGTCACTTTGCCGGAAGTTGCGCATAGCGGATTAAAATTCCGTGCGGTCTTGCGATAGATCAGGTTGCCCTGCTCATCGCCTTTCCACGCCTTGACGATACCGAGATCAGCCTGAATGCCGCGTTCAAGTATATAGGTCTCGCCGTCAAATTCTTTGTGCTCTTTTCCCTCGGCGATTACCGTTCCAACACCGGTTTTCGTATAAAATCCGGGGATGCCCGCACCGCCAGCGCGCAGCCGTTCGGCCAGCGTCCCTTGCGGATTAAATTCGAGTTCCAATTCACCTGACAAATACTGACGCATGAACTCAGCGTTCTCGCCCACATAGGACGACACCATCTTCTTGACCTGTTTCGTTTGTAGCAAAATGCCGATGCCGAAATCATCAACGCCCGCGTTATTTGAATAGAACGTCAGGTCTTTGATGCCGGTGTCTTTGATGGCTGACAGCAAGTTCTCAGGGATGCCGCAAAGGCCAAAGCCTCCTGCCGCGATACTCATGCCGTCGACCAGCACACCATCAAGAGCAGCCGCCGCGCTTTCGTATACTTTTTTAGCCATGCTCAGTCCCGTTTTGCAGTGCAATATCGCTTTGTTTTAGCGGTCCACCGAAGCAAGCGCAATCGAAGAAGCTATTTCAAATCATCCGTTCCCAGTGCTTCTGTTGGCCGCGCCATCGCATAGCGGGTCACCCAACACAAACGGTCCTGAGCGCGTGTAATCGCGACATAAGTCAATCGCTTCCAAAGCGGCAATCCCGCCTCGATACGGTTAGCTCTAGCAGCCGCATAGAGATCGGGTGCAAACACCTGAACCGTCGGCCATTGCGAGCCTTGGGCCTTGTGGATCGTGCAAGCAGCCCCATGCAGAAACGCCGCGCCCATTCGTGCCGCCGTTGGAATAATTGGTTCAGCATCTTGGCGCTCGATTTGGATGATCGCTGCAACCGACAATCGAGGCGCTTCAACGCCATCAACATAGAGCTTCGCAAAACCGGGCTTCTTGCCGGGCCCCAAATAGAAACTCTGCGCGCCTTTTACGAGCCCTGCTTGCTCCAGCTCGATGCGTTTTTTTCGTTGGCGCGCAGGCAACTCAGCGCCGTCGCAAATTAACGGTTCACCCGGAGATAGCATAGTCTCTCCGAGACCATAGGCCGTTCGAAAAGCCCAAATCAGCCGAATTCGCGTCGCGTTACGCCAAACAAGCATCGGAGACCGCGCCATCAACTCCGGATCAGCACGCGGAGCGATAACGACGCGCTCATCTTTCTCAGCCGCGTCTCTCACCAACTGCTCGAATGCCGGGAAATCCACTTCAGGGTCCGCCAGCGAATACGCGAGATCAATAATCGGATTGCCCGCCTCTTGCCGAAACACACGGCTAAGGCTCGCTTTCGACGGGTCTGGCAGCTTGTCGAACGGCATCTCGCCAGACTCGCCTACCGGAGCCAACTGAGCCGGATCACCAAACAGGATCAGAATTCCGAATACGGCGCGCAGATCGTCGAGTTGCTTTTGATCCAGCATCGACGCTTCATCGACAAGCCCAATATCTACCTCATCATCTCGCCGCGCCCAGCCAGTGATGAACTCAGACCCTCGAACACCAACCGTCGCAAGCGCCGCAGGAACCGATTGGGTATCGAGATAATATTCCAGCGCACGATCCAACGCTTCGTCTGTCAGCAAATCATGCTGCGGTCGATCACCTTGACCCTTTTCACGCAGCCATTCTGCGACTTTTTCATATTCGGGATCGTAAACAGGCGTGTAAATGATCCGGTGGATCGTTGTCGCAGCAACCCCGCGTTGGCGTAGAACGCTTGCAGCTTTATTTGTCGGTGCAACCACCGCAAAACTGCGTTTGCCAGCCCGTTGCCCTTCGCCATCCGGACCAATCTGAACGGCATCCGCGTCGATCAACGCCTCGGTAAGCGTTGCAAGAAGCTGAGTTTTTCCTGATCCAGCCTTCCCCAAAACTGCGAAGACACGCCCTAAGTCATGATCGCTGTCCGCCAATTCCCCCAGCGCTTCCGTGGGCGCACCCGCGATGGTGAGTCCAGAGAGCGCAATCAGCGCCGCAACTCGCGAATAGGCATCTTCTTGATCACCAGACAGGTCGACGAGCTGCGCCTGCGAGATCGTCGCTTGCTCAGGCAACCCGAGGCCGAGTGCCGGTTCATCCATGCCAGTTATCCAACGATGTTCGATACCCGTTCCTGTCACGGATAACACGGAGACACAACACAGAACAGTGGATTAAGCTGTGCAGCTCCCGCCGCCGAGAACACAGAACTTCGCACAATGCTGATGATTGAGCTTGATCGGTTTTTCCGCTTCCTTCAGCGTTGCGCCGAGTTCGAACTCATCTTCGTAGGCGAGCAACGTGCAAGCAAGAACGGCTGGTTTCTTCTGACCGCGACGCTTGACCACCATTCGAGAGGTCGCGCACATAATGTCTTTTGGATCGATATTCAGAATTCCCCAACACGCGTTCGTAATCTCAGGAACCTCTGCTTTTTCATCCATCTCCGGGAATAAGATGCACCGCGACGGGTCATGAGCATCGACCGGAATGCCTTCGCGAGAAAACATCGCCTCATACCCAGCACGAGCCTCTTCGTCGCTTTCACCCCAACACGTCCGTCCGGCCGCATCCAAACGAAAGCCGTGCTCAGCCAGCCAGCGCACACCGTCCATTGCCTTCGCGAAAGACCCTTCACCGCGCTCAGTGTCATGGAGCTTTTCGCTATAGTGATCGAGAGAAATTCGAAGGGTCAACTTTTGGCCAAAGCGCTCATGCAGATTCAGCAGTCCTTTCTGAACGCGCGGGCGCATCATCGGTTGCATGGCATTCGACAAAATCAGAACTTCGTAACCGCGCGACAAGGCGGCCTCTGCCATCCCAATCATGTCTGGGTTCATAAATGGCTCACCGCCCGTAAAGGCGATCTCACGGACGGGCCATCGAGTCGGCGTTTTTGCCCGACGCTCGTCTATTTGATCAAGGTATTCAACGACCTCAGATACGGTCAAATAAACCAGGGCGTCGTTCGTGGGACTCGAGAGAATATAGCAGTTCTCGCACTCAATGTTACAGAGCGTTCCTGTATTAAACCAAAGGGTCTCAATGCCTACGAGCGGAACACTCGCGCGTCGCTCGCCTTTGGCTGTTACCAACGGATCAGAAAATTTTTCAGGCAGGGCCCCTGCCTCGCTTTCGGTTGAGCCATTCTTTGAAGCCTCAGCCGTATCCGGTTGATAGTCCATATAACGCAAAAACCCTCTCAAATCGGAACCGCATACTTCCGCTATGGCGCTGGCCTCGTCAAGTCAACGGCGTCCCTCCCCCGCTCACAGCTGCGTTAGCTTCGCCATGTGCAACCCAATTAGGCAATTTGGTCTCGTTTTTGACACTTCAAAGGTGTTTTCTTCGCGACAGATTTCACCGTTCTGCGTATAGCTACGGCAAAACAAGGGCAGATTGAACGATATGGCTGGGCAACGAGGTTTCTTCTCCTGGTGGTTCGGGGAATTGCGAGAGATTTTCTCTGGCCGTCCTGTGCCTGTTCACGCGCTCGCATTATCGGATCGAGAAGTCGCCTTGCTCGAAAAGGGGGTTGATACCCCTATTGGTGTCGTCGATATCGACGCCGAGGATTGGCGCGAACAGATCGAAGGATTGCGGTCTCGTATTCTTCGTCGTCGCGGGAAAAATCCGATTGTTGAAGTGCAACTGCCCTCCGAACAGGTCATGTTTGCTAAAATCGCTCTATCCTCCGAGAAAAACCGTCACGAAGCAGTCGTTTCACAGTTACACGACCTTACGGGACAGGATCCCGATGATCTGGCTTTCGATGTTGCATCGAAACTGGATTCCGAAGGACGGACTGTCATCGCGATCACGCCGTCTTCTTCGGTAGATGAAGCTACGAGATACGCTGAAGAATGGGGATTCCAGCCCGTACGTGTCACCAGCATCGAAACGCCAAAGGCATTCCGGCGCGGTCCCGACCTTGATAACAAACGAACGACCCTAGCCAAGGGTTCGGCCTTGCCGAAAATCGCAGTCGCGCTCGGTGTTATTGCCGTGTGTCTCTCAGCGGCTGCGGCTGGCAGAGCCCTGTCCGTGCGGTCAGATTTGGCCGTTCAAGCCGAGGCCGCTGCCTCGTCCGTCAAAACGGTTTCCGACAATCTCCAAGTGCGTCAGATCGCACTGGCCGAGTTTGCCAGTGCTGCGGCAACCGCGACCGATTTCCGAGATGTCACGATGCCCGTGTGGCGGATTCTCGCCGAAACCGCATCAACGATACCACCGGATGTTGTTCTGACGGCATTCGAGTATAAGGCGGGGCAGGTCATTCTTCACGGCTCGACCAAATCAACCGTCTCACTTGAGGAAGCGCTCGATCAATCGCCGATCTTCAGTGCGCCAACGTTGGCGAGCACGAGCCGAAACCGTGGCCGTCGCGGACGCGCAAACTTTGTGATGGAAGCAACGATCGACGAACGGAGCATTCGATGAACCCGGGTGGACGGAGCAGAGCGGCTGCACTCGCGTTATTGGTCGGCGTCATCGCCATCCTCGGCGCCCTCGTGATTGTTCCGACGGCGCTTCACTGGTCGCAAACCGGCACAGTTATCCAAGAATCTCGCCTCAAGACACAACGAGCGGACAAACGTGCAGAGGAAGCCCAAACCCTTGAAGCAACGAAGGTTGCTTGGAATGATTTTGCGGCGGAACCGCGCGCAGGGTTCGTTCTTTCTGCGACTGACGAAGAGGGGATCGCGAAAATCTCCAAACGACTGCAGGATCAGTTTGGCAAATTCGATGGAACCCTTAACTCAATATCTGGTGAAGCTGCGGAGGGGCCTCGTGTCGGCGTGCGGCTTTTAAATTTTCAAGGTTCTGGGGTCCTCCCTCGAAATAACCTAACTCCCTTTCTGACCTCTTTGGAAAGCGATCCAGCCTTCCTGATCGTTTCCGAATTCAGCGCGCGAACTCGCTCGGTCGATCAGTTGACGATCCGTTTCTCCGCCGCTGCCTTCCGCCTATTGGAGCCGGGAGTATGAAGAGAGATGCTTGGTACGCTGTGATCGCCGCATTGGGGCTTTGTTCTTTCGCTGGTCTCTACGGTTTGTGGAATGCACCGGAACTCGCCAACCCATCACTTGCGGCGCAGAAGTCAAAGCTAACGGCCTCCCTACCCTCGCCGCCAAAGTTCGAGATCGACGGTGAAATTTTGTCGACTGCTCAGGAGATCTTGCGGCTTCGCGATCCTTTCGTAGAGCATGAAGGAAGCGACGACGACGAAGGGCGCGCGCTCAATCTGCCGAAGCTTGCGCCACCTGTCCGATTTTCTGAACCTGGTGAACAAACGGTCGGCGCACAGCCTGAACCGAGAACGGTCGCGAACCAACAAACTGCGGCCTCCGCCGCTCCGGCAGCTCTTCAACCGCAGCCACAGCGCCAGAGAGGAAGCCTGACCCTTCGAGGGGTATTCCCTTCTGCAACAGGTGGACGGGCGCTTGTCGCAATGCCGGACGGCAGCATTATAAATGTCGCAGTCGGCGGCGTTGTCGGCGGTTGGCGTGTGTTGGATATCCGGCAAGGGGCAATCAGATTAGGTCGCGGCCAACGCACTATTCTATTGGCGATGCCTCGCTAAGCCCTAAGCTTAAAGCAAGACGATTGCTGCGAGTCCTAGAAATGCGAAAAATCCAACGACATCTGTCACCGTCGTAACAAACACAGCAGAAGCGAGCGCTGGATCGGCGCCCACTTTTTCCAATCCAAGTGGGATCAAAATTCCTGCTAGAGCGGCCACCACCATATTAACAATCATGGCCAGCCCGAGAACGATGCCGAGCGTTGGGTCACCATACCACCACCAAGTCGCTCCGCCCATGACAAGCGCAAATATCACCCCATTCAAGACTCCGACCATCCCTTCACGCGAGACGATACGGAAAGCATTGGTGGGGGTGAGATCCTTCGTCGCCAAAGCGCGTACTGCAACGGTCAACGTCTGCGTTCCGGCATTGCCTCCCATCGACGCCACAATCGTCATCAGCACTGCCAACGCAACGATTTGCTCAATCACAACATCAAACTGAGCAATAATAGCCGAAGCGATGATGGCCGTCACAAGATTCACTACCAGCCACGGGAGACGCTGCTTAACTGTTTCGAGAACCGTGTCAGACAGATCTTCATCGCCAACCCCGCCAAGACGCATCAGGTCTTCTTCGGTTTCCTCGTCCAATACCTGCATGGCATCTTCAATGGTAATGACACCTGCTAACCGACCAGTTTCGTCAACAACTGGCGCTGAAACGAGGTGATATTGATTGAAAGAATACCCGACGTCTTCTTGCGGCTGCACCGCGTCAAAACTGCGAAAATCCTTGTTCATCAAGCTATCAAGCGTTGCTGGACGCTTGGACCCCATGATCCGCGCCAGCCCAATCGTTCCCAGAGGCCTGTGACTCGGATCAACGACAATTATCTCATAAAAGTTGCTCGGCAAGTCATCTCGCGCGCGCATCATGTCAATGGCTTGCCCCACGGTCCAAAACGCAGGAGCGGCCACCAAATCGCGTTGCATCATTCGACCAGCGGAATACTCCGGATAATCCAGCGAACGTTCAATCGCGACCCGATCGACGATTGGCAGAGCGTCGAGGACGTCTTGCTTACGTTCCTCGTCCAAGTCTTCCAGCAAGTATACCGCATCATCAGTATCGAGATCACCAACAACCTCCGCAAGAAAGCCATCGTCCAACGCATCGACAACGTCGTCCCGAACGCCCTCTTCCAGCTCAGCAAGAATTTCCGCAGGGAGGTCTGACCCTGCCAATTTAACAAAGCTCTTCCGTTCATCAGCGGAGAGCTGCTCAAGTAAATCGGCGACGTCGGCAGGGTGAACATCAACGATCGCCGCCAGCAAGTCGTCGTGGCTCTCCGTTTCCAGCGCACCGGCAACTGCGCGCGTCTTCGCACGCGAGATCGCGTGATCCAGATCGTCCTCGACAGGGTCGGCAAGCGGCTCGGTGGGGGTCATGTGCTGGGTGTAGCTTGCCCCGGTCGGGGCGGCAACACTCGGCTCAGGCTTGCGCACCGTTAAATTGACGGATCGCCGCCCGAATTTCTTCGGCAAGATCGAAACGTTCTTCAGGCGTCAAGAAAGCGCCTATCGCGACTGCTGTGCCCTGCTGTCGCAAAATGAGTTGGTTCTCGACATGACGGGTCGTTCGCATCAAAACCCGCGTCCAGTAGGGTTGGAATTCCCAACGACGCGGCGGTTTCTTGGGGTGCTGCGTCTCAATAACGAGCCGATTCCCATCGAAGTGGAGGCGCTCGACATACCGCCCCTCTCGGTTGTTCGCTGCAAAAGCCCAAACAACACTGCCAAAAACGATCAAAATAAAGGGTATGACCACTAGTAAAACAGTAGCGAGACCGGTTGGTGACGTTGTCGACCCCGGCGCCGTCGCAGTCATCAAAAAGAAGACTGAAAAACATCCGGCAAGTATCAGCAGGAAAGCGCGCAACCCTTGACGGGAGAGTGACCTGTTCGGCCACAACTCCACATTCCAATCGATCGGCTGCGCGCCCTTCATCATTTAGTCACTCGGATTGAGATCGACCTTCTCACCCATCAACTCGTAATCATGGTACTGAATCGAGTCTTCGGTGATGACAGGCAGCGTCTCAAACGTGTGAGCTGGGGGTGGCGAAGGCAACGTCCATTCCAGCGTATCCGCTCCGTGGCCCCAGTAGTTCGCCTCAACCGATTTACCGCGGAACATCGTGTAGAAGACGATCCAGATAAACAGAAGGAACGAGGCACCTGAGATAAACGCGCCGATGGAAGATACGAAATTCCAAAGCGCAAAGGCTTCAGAGTAATCGAGGTAACGGCGCGGCATCCCTTGGAAGCCGAGAAAGTGTTGTGGGAAGAAGGTGATATTCACACCGACGAACATCATCCAGAAGTGCACTTTACCCAACATCTCAGGATACTGGCGTCCTGTCATCTTGCCGAGCCAGTAGTACATCCCAGCAAACAGACCCATCGCCGCACCAATCGACATCACGTAGTGGAAGTGAGCCACAACGTAATAGGTATCGTGAAGTGCGCGATCGACGCCTGCTTGCGATAGAACGATTCCGGTCACACCGCCGAGGGTGAACAGGAAGATAAAGCCAATCGCGAACAACATCGGTGTGTCGAAACGGATCGATCCACCCCACATCGTTGCGATCCACGAGAATATCTTGATGCCCGTGGGAACGGCGATCACCATCGTCGCGAGCATGAAGTATGCTTGCGTATCGACCTTAATGCCCGATGTGTACATGTGGTGCGCCCACACAAGGAAGCCGAGTAGGCCGATCCCAATCATTGCCCAAACCATCCCGAGATAGCCAAAGACCGGCTTATTCGAGAAAGTCGCGATTACGTGGCTCACAATGCCGAAGGCCGGCACGATGATGATGTAAACTTCAGGGTGACCAAAGAACCACAGCAAGTGCTGGTAGAGGATCGGGTCGCCACCACCGGCAGGATCGAAGAAAGCAGTCGAGAAGTTGCGATCCATCAGAAGCATGGTGATCGCGCCAGCAAGTACCGGCAGTGCCAACAGGATCAGAAGCGCGGTCACAAAAATCGACCAAGGGAACAACGGCACTTTAAACAGGCTCATGCCCGGAGCGCGCATGTTCAAGAAGGTCGTGATGATGTTGATCGCACCAAGGATCGACGACGCGCCAGATAAGTGGACGGCAAAAATCGCCAAATCGGTCGCAATCGTGGGTGATCCAGAGGTTGATAGCGGTGCGTAAAGCACCCACCCCACTCCCGAGCCACCGTCGACAAAAGCGGAAATACAAGCCAGCGTGCCGCCAGCCGTAAACAGCCAATAGCTGAGGTTGTTGAGCCGAGGGAACGCCATATCCGGCGCACCAATCATCAAAGGCATGAAGTAGTTTCCGAAACCGCCGAACAGGCCGGGGATCAGAACAAAGAACATCATGAGAATACCGTGCGCGGTAATCGCGACGTTCCACTGCTGCCCATCCGGTGCACCAGCTGCATCGGTCATGAACTGAACGCCCGGATACATCAGTTCGGCGCGCATCATCATCGAGAAGATGATCGCGACCAATCCGAAGAAACCTGCAGTCCAGAGGTACAGGACACCAATATCTTTGTGGTTCGTCGAGCAGAACCAGCGGGTGAAGAACCCTGGATCGTCATGGTCCCCGTGACCGTGATCGTGTCCGACGCTGACTTCAGCCATAAAAAACAGCTCCTTAACGTGCTTTTGGCGCAGGATTTACCGACGCCGAGTCGCCTCAATTGATTATTGATGCCGGGATAGCCGACTGTTCCGATGAAGACAATGCGAGTTTCGCTGGATTTTCAGGACCAAGCGTCGCGG
>CAZXMX010000066.1:13481-14928 GCA_964641645.1 uncultured Neomegalonema sp. | reverse complement strand
GACATGCCGCGCATCCGGGCGCTGGAAGTCGCGACATTCTACTTCATGTTCCAGCTCGCACCGACAGGTGAGAACGCACATATTCAGGTCTGCGGAACGACGACCTGTATGATTTGTGGTGCGGAAGACCTGACCGCGATGTGTGAAAAGCTGATCGGGCCTGCGCATACGATTTCCAGCGACGGAAAGCTGTCGTGGGAAGAAGTCGAATGCCTTGGCGCTTGTGCCAACGCGCCGATGGCTCAGATTGATTCGTGGGTGAAAGGCGGCTTTCACTCCGATTATTACGAAGACCTGACGACGGAGAGCTTCGAAAAGCTCGTCGAAGGTTTCCGAAACGGTGACTACCCTAAACCCGGCTCCCAAACGGGCCGATTTGCTTCCGAGCCAGCTGGCGGGGCGACTTCGCTGCTCGATGACCACTCAGAGGCCGACAATGCGTCGGTCGTGATTGCAGTATCTGAAGGAGCCTCGACATGACCCAACTTGATTCCAGTCTTGAACCCGGCCTCGGCCTTCTTGACCGCCGCCGCCTGTTTTCCGAACGCTCGGTTTGGGCATTTGCCTTTATCGGACTTGCGGTTGTTGTCGTGGCGATGACCGGGATGTGGGAATTCGCAGGGAACTTGAATGAGCCTGGCTCATTGAGCCGCTTCGTCGTCTTTTTCGTCGCAGCAATTTACGGCCTAATCTTGGGCTGGATGGTTTTCCCACGCATTGGGAAAATCCACGAAACCTGAGCGCTATTCTTGGCGCTGCCTCAAAACGATGCCTGACCAAAGGAACGTCCCGTGAGCTTCGATTTTCTCACCGATAACGACCGGATCTTCAATAACCTCTACGGGATGAGAGATCGCTCGTTGAAAGGCGTGAAGGCACGCGGCCATTGGGATGGCACCAAAGCGATTTTGGATAAGGGCCGCGACTGGATCGTTCAAGAGATGAAGGATTCCGGCCTGCGTGGACGTGGCGGCGCGGGCTTTCCGACCGGACTGAAATGGTCGTTCATGCCCAAGGAAAGCGATGGGCGGGATCATTATCTCGTCATCAATGCGGACGAGTCTGAGCCCGGCACCTGTAAAGACCGGGAGATTATGCGCCATGACCCGCATACGCTGATCGAAGGGTGCCTGATTGCCAGCTTCGCGATGGGTGCTAACGCTTGTTACATCTACATCCGCGGCGAGTACGTGCGCGAGAAAGAAGCGCTGCAGCAAGCCATTGATGAGGCTTACGAAGATGGTCTGATCGGTAAGAACGCCTGTGGCAGTGGCTTTGATTTTGATCTCTATCTGTCGCACGGTGCGGGTGCGTATATCTGCGGCGAAGAAACCGCACTGCTGGAAAGCCTCGAAGGCAAAAAGGGCATGCCGCGCCTGAAGCCACCGTTCCCGGCCAATGCGGGCCTTTATGGCAACCCAACCACGGTGAACAACGTCGAATCGAT
>CAZXMX010000066.1:1831-13381 GCA_964641645.1 uncultured Neomegalonema sp. | reverse complement strand
ACCGCAGCCGTGATCGTCATGGACGATTCGACCGACATCGTGAAAGCGATTTGGCGGCTGTCGAAGTTCTACAAGCACGAGAGCTGCGGCCAGTGCACACCGTGCCGCGAGGGAACCGGCTGGATGATGCGGGTTATGGACCGTCTCGTCACAGGCGACGCGGCCATCGAAGAGATCGACATGCTCTACGAAGTCACCAAGCAAGTTGAAGGGCACACGATCTGTGCGCTGGGCGATGCAGCGGCGTGGCCAATCCAAGGCTTGCTGCGCAACTTCCGCGGCGAGATTGAAGAACGGATCAAAGCGAAAGATGTGGGCCGAGTCTCAGCGGTTGTCGCAGCGGAGTAATTCCTCGGCCACGACCCCCTGACGGGACGAAAAGGTTAACGATTCTTCATGAATTCGCGCCTCTTCACGAAGGTGTGGTTAATAAAAATTAATAGAATCAGTAACGTACTGATTTTTGTCACATTTCAGTTTCTTAACGTGTACGAAGCATTCGCGTCTTACAGTGTCCGCATAAGTAACGGTCCTGAATCTGACGCGGACTCTCCGCGCTTGGGAGCATGGGGAAATTCGAGGAGTGAACTGATGAAAGCTATTCTGATCGCAGTCGCGTTGGGAACCACAGGCGTTTCAACGACCGCCATTGCAAATGCTGACTTTAAATACGGCTGGCTGACGGGTGCACTGCCCGGAACCGATCTGGTTGCCGCTAACGTTGTTCGTGATCCTGCCTTTGTTGGCGAGAAAGACGAACAAGTTCAGGCGATGGATCAGGCGACCAATGCCCTGAACACGGACTATTGCTCCAAAAAGGGCGCGCAATTCGTCGCCGACCCGAAGATCATCATCTTCGACAAGGGCATCGGCGAGTGGATGATTGGCGGCGTTTGCCAATAAGCCTGACAGTAATTTAGCGGCAGAACGCCGCGTCTCTCCGAAGCGAGGCCTCACCGGGCCTCGCTTTTTTTATTCGAGCATCATCACCTGAATCGGATCACCGACTTTGGCTCCGACTGCGCCAACGGGTCGGATGGCCAACGCATTTGATTCGGAGAGCAGTGCGAGGCGACTGGAATCTTGGCTATCGAATGGCGTGCAGGTCAGGACGCCATCCTGCAATTCTACTTTCGATCGCATGTAATGCTCGCGCGGGCCGTTCTTTCCCAGATCGCAGCAGAGGATCGCGGTCAGCGTCTTGGCTTCTGCTGACGGCAAGCCCATGAGCGCCTCGACAGCAGGGGCGAGGAACAAACGCCCGCAGACCATCGCCGAAACCGGATTGCCCGGCAGGCCCAGCATTGTTGTGGTGCCAAGTTTTCCGGCCATGAACGGTTTTCCGGGGCGCATGGCGATTTTGTAGAGGTCGAGCTCTAACCCGGCGTCTTTGAGCGCGGGACGGATCAGGTCGTGATCGCCGACCGATGCACCGCCGAGAGTCACGAATAAGTCTGCCTGTGCGCCCATCGCGGCGAGAGAACGCAGCGATTCCACGGTATCGGCAGCAATCGGAAGAATGTCCGCGTCCGCGCCAAGGCTTTCGATCAGCGCGGCCAGCCCGAAATTGTTCGATGAAATGATGCCGCCCGGCCCGGTTGCCTCGCCGGGGAGGGCCAACTCATCCCCCGTTGCGAGCAAGGCGACACGGGGTTTGCGATGGACCGTGACGAACGGAACCCCTGCGGCAGCGATGAGCGCAACGTTCTCTGGCGTGAGGCGGCGCGGCGCGGTGAGCAGCGGTGCGCCTTCCGCGAAATCGAGCCCTGCACGGCGCACATACATTTGCGGATCGAGGTCAGCGTTCAGCGTGATCTGGTCGCCGTCGCGGGTGACGTCTTCCTGAATGACGATGCGATCGAGGGGTTCTGGGACCGGTGCGCCCGTAAAGATGCGAACGCATTGGCCGGGTTCCACCTTGCCGTCGAAAGGATGCCCGGCTGCAGATTCGCCCACGATTCTCGAAGTCGCACCCTGCTCTGCTTCAGATGCGCGCATGGCGTAGCCGTCCATCGAGGACGCCGGAAAGGGTGGTTGCGTACGGCGCGCGATGACCGGGCTGGCAAGAATGCGCCCGCCTGCCGCCGAGACCGGGATAACTTCATGACCCACAGGGGAAATCAGCGCGAGAATGCGCGACAGCGCCTCGGAAACCGGCATTAGGCTCATGAGGCTTCGAACCGCCCGCTGCGTCCGCCATCCTTGAAAACGAGGCGGATGTCTTCGATCTGCATCGCCTTATCGACGGCTTTGCACATGTCATAAACGGTGAGCGCCGCGACGGAGACCGCCGTCAGAGCCTCCATTTCGACGCCGGTTTGCCCGGTGACCTTGGCGGTCGCTTCGATATTGATCCGCGAACCGTCCTCATCTGGGGTAAGATCGACGGAAACTTTGGAGAGGCCAAGCGGATGGCAGAGGGGAATCAGATCGCTGGTTCGTTTTGCGCCCATAATCCCCGCCAACCGCGCGATTCCGAGAACGTCGCCCTTCTTGTGCCCGCCCGAGACGATCATTTTCAGGGTCTCTGGCGCCATCACCACGGCTCCACGTGCCGTCGCGGTGCGGGACGTGACCGGCTTTTCGGAAACATCGACCATCACCGCGTTACCGGAAGCGTCAAAATGGGTAAAATCGTTCATGCGGCAAGAGACCCAATTGCGAAAAATGAGTGTTTAAGTTTCAATTTTTGAAGTATCCAACTTTCACCGAGCGCAGTCCAGTGCTTGACGGCACCGGGACGAATGTCGAGAAAGCCACGAGAAACGCAATGCTGCAAGAGATCAGAGCATCTTTCGCATAGGAGACCCAATGCCGCTGCTCGAAAACCTGCATGGCGTCCGTTCATGAAATCCACCACCTATCATATTGAAGGCGGGGATGGCGTTGAGCTGTTCGTGCGGGATGGCGGCAACGAGGACGGCCCGCCGATCCTGTTTATTCATGGCTGGTCTCAGCATCATCTGTGCTGGGAAAAGCAGATGAACGGGCCGCTGGCCAAGACCCATCGACTGGTCGCTTTTGACCTGCGTGGGCATGGTGCGTCTGAGAAGCACGACGACCCGGAATATTATGTTCACTCGAAAAGCTGGGCGGATGACGTCGCGGCGGTGATCGAAACCTGTGAGATAAATCGACCTTTGTTGGTTGGATGGTCGATGGGCGGATTCATCGCGATGGATTACCTACATCACTATGGTGATGCGGATATCGCGGGCCTTGCGCTGGTGGGAAGTTCGATCAAGACGTCAAACTATCCCGGCTTGATCGGCAAGCGTCGCCCTGATGTGGTTGCCGAGGGGATGTATTCCGAGGATCAGCGCGTCGCGCTGGCCGCGACCATTGCCTTTGTAAAGGGATGCTTTGCATCGCCGCTGTCGAAGATGGATTTGGCGTCGATGGTTGGTTTTAACATGCTGTGCCCGCCGCATGTCCGCCGAGCATCCCGCTTGCGCGAAGCGGACTACGAGCCGGATTACAGTGCGATCACCTGTCCTGTCTCAGTCTTTTGGGGTGAGGGGGATCGCCTCTTCTTCCGACCGATGATCGACGAGACTCTTGCTGCCATACCGCAGGCGAAACTCGTCAGCTTTCCCGGCACTGGCCATGCGCCGTTCTGGGAACGGGCGGAAGACTTTGATAAACATCTCGCCGAGTTCGCGCGTGAAGCTTTGGGAGACGTCGCATGACCACGCTGCCGGAATCCACAGATCGCAAACTGGGACTGGTCATTGATCTCGACATTTGCGTTGGATGTCATGCTTGCGTTGTGTCTTGCAAGGAGTGGAACACGGGAGCCTATGGTGCGCCGCTCTCGGATCAGCAACCCTATGGCGACGAGCCGGTCGGGTCTTGGCTCAATCGGGTTCATACTTTCGAAGTTAAGCCAGAGAACGCTCCCGCGCGGGTCGTTCACTTTCCGAAATCCTGCCTGCACTGCGAAGATGCGCCTTGCGTGACCGTTTGTCCGACGGGCGCGAGTTTTAAGCGCAGCGATGACGGTATTGTTCTCGTCAATGAAAGTTCCTGCATTGGATGCGGTCTGTGTGCGTGGGCTTGTCCTTATGGCGCCCGCGAGATGGATGGCGCGGAAAAGGTGATGAAGAAATGCACGCTCTGTGTGGATCGCATCTATAACGAAAAAATCCCCGAGGAAGATCGCGTCCCATCGTGCGTGCGCACCTGCCCTGCCAAGGCTCGACACTTTGGCGATCTAAGCGATCCCGAAAGCGAGGTTTCGCAGATGGTCGCCGAGCGCGGTGGATTTGATTTGATGCCCGAACAAGGCACCAAGCCCGTCAATAAATACCTGCCGCCGCGCCCGAAACAAGAAGACCTCGATGAGCCGGTGAACCTTGCATCGCTTGCCGAACCGACGGCCACAGGATTTCTGGGTTGGCTTGATCAAGCCCTAACAAGGATGGGCTGATGCATCCCGCTTCCTCAGTTATTTTTTTCACGGTGTTTTCGGGTGCAGGCTTCGGCTTGTTGATCCTGATGGGTCTTGCCTCCTATTCGAGCGCCACCCCGTCAACGGCGTTTCTCGTTGTTCATTTCGGTCTGGCGTTTGCGATGGCGGTCGCTGGTTTGATCTCTTCGACGTTTCACTTGGGACACCCGGAGCGCGCTTGGCGTGCGCTGACTCAATGGCGGAGTTCTTGGCTGTCGCGCGAAGGCGTGTTCGCCATTTTGACGTTGATAATCGGAGGGCTTTACGCATTCCTGTGGGTTTTCTTTGATACGCCGATTGCGATCTTGGGTTGGCTCTCTTCCATTCTCGGCTTGGTGACGGTGTACGCGACCGGGATGATCTATGCGCAGATCAAGACGGTACAAATGTGGAGCCGTTTACTGACTCCCGTTTGTTACTTGCTGTTCAGTCTAGCAGGCGGGGCGTTGTTGTTTTTGATGCTGCACGCCGTCCTCTTCGGCAGCGCTGGATCGTTCCTCTCCAGTGTTGCGATGATTTTGATGCTGATCGCGTGGGTCGTGAAGTTGTTTTGGTGGTTTCGCGGTGACCGGATTGTTCCCCTCTCGACCACGGGCAGCGCGACAGGGCTGGGGAAAATCGGTGAGACCCGGTTGTTGGAGGCGCCTCATACCGGATCGAACTATCTGCTGAAAGAAATGGGCCATCAGATCGCGCAGAAGCACGCGAGGAAATTGCGTTGGATTGCGCTATTGCTTGGTGGGGTTTTGCCAATTGCGTTAATCCTGCTGGCACTACCCGCACCGTTCGACGCCTTTTGGCTTATCCTCGCGGTCGTCTCGCATTTGACGGGGATGTTGGTCGAACGTTGGCTGTTCTTTGCCGAGGCCAAGCACGCGGTGATGAATTTCTATCAGTGAACTGGTTAGTCATCGTCCGTCAAAATCTCGCTGACTTTCAGGGCGCGCGAGGTGCTGCCATCCACTTTTAGGCTGCCGCTCATATAAGCAGCCATTGGGTTCTGCTCGCCGGAGAAGATCTCTTTGAACACATCGGCGTCGGCAGTCAGGGTGACGTCTGCCTCACCGTCCGTGTCGGTTGCCCGCGCCCCGGTTTCGTCCAGCCAAATCTCGCCTTCCTCAGCGATGACCAGTTTGACGGTTCCTTCGATTTGTCCCACGGCCTTTTCCTGAAGGATGGGCAGATATTCTTCGATCATGGCGGGTCTTCCGTCTTGATGGTTTATGGTATTGGTATCTCAGCAGCTTAATCGCAAGTGCGCCGCTAGAGTTCAATGGTTTCGTAAAGGATCAGGGTAAGTACCGGGTATGAACGCTTCGTTTCTCTCAGCCCTGTCGCGCGCGCCCTTACCGTATAATCGGGAACGGGCGACGGGAGTTCTTTCGGATATTGGCGCGAGCCTTGATCCGATCCTGCATCCGTTGATTGAAGGCGTGGCTGGATGCAGTCCTTATCTGGCGCGATCTTTATCCGTTGAGGTCGCGTTTCTGGCCACCGCATCCCATGCTTCCGCCGATGAAACGATAGTCGGAATTCTAACCGAAACACGCGCGGCAGTTGGAAGTGAGACGCAAGATGCGCTGATGCAGATTTTGCGGGTTCAGAAACGTCGAGCAGCCTTGTTCATCGCCCTGTGTGATTTGGGCGGTGCTTGGCCACAGGAAAAAGTGCTGCGAGCGATTTCTGATTTTGCCGATGTTTGTATCGCCGTTACAGCGGAGTGGTTATTGCGCGACTATGCGCGGCGCGAACAGTTGCCGCTTGATCCGGTCGACCCTGTTGGGTCTTCGGGCTTGGCGATCCTTGGGCTGGGAAAACTCGGGGCGCATGAGCTGAACTATTCTTCTGATGTTGATCTGATCCTGTTTTTTGACGCCGAGCGCTTTCCGCCTGATGCGTACGCGAAGGTCAAACAAAAGTTCAATCAGCTCACGCGGCAGTTTGTTAAAATCCTCTCGGACCAAACCGCTGATGGGTATGTGCATCGCGTTGATCTGCGGCTGCGCCCTGATCCATCGTCGACATCGGCTTGTATGAGCATGGATTCGGCAGAACGCTATTACGAAAGCTTCGGGCAAAATTGGGAGCGGGCGGCGTTCATCAAGGCACGGGTGATCGGCGGAGACATCGCAGCGGGAGAGGCATTCTTAGAAGGAATAGTGCCGTTCGTTTGGCGCAAGTACCTTGATTTCGCGACGATTGAAGACGTGCGGAATATGAAGTCGCTCATCCACAAACACAAAGGTCACGGCGAAATTGCCGTGGCGGGACACAACATCAAATTGGGTCGCGGCGGCATCCGCGAAATTGAGTTCTTCGCACAAACCCAACAACTCATTGCTGGTGGGCGCGAACCGGCTTTGCGTCAGCGCGGAACGCTCGACACGTTGCAAACTTTGCAGACCTTTGGATGGATCGAAAAGCAGGCACGAGATGAGCTGTCGGAATCGTATCAATACCTGCGCGATCTTGAACACCGTTTGCAGATGGTCAGTGACGCTCAGACGCATACCATGCCCGACGACGATGACGGATTGTTGCGGGTCGCGAACTTTTGCGGGTTGCCCGATGCAGCCGCTTTGGAAGTCGAGTTGCGCCGTCACTTGGAACGCGTTTCCGAACATTTTGAAAAGCTCTTTAACGACGACGTTGGAGGTGAAGAAGCGCTGCCGCTATCCGGGCAATCAGGAGAGCAGATTCAGGAAATGCTGTCCGGGAAGGGCTTCGCCGAGCCCGAACGGGCCGCCGAGATTTTGGCGGAGTGGAATGGCACAACACTGACGGCGACCAAATCACCTCGCGCTCAAGCCAAACTGGACGGACTCGTGCCTCGCATTCTTGAGGCAACGTCGGCGGCGCTTGATCCAGATGGAGCGCTGGCAGAGTTCGATCGATTTTTGCATGGGCTTCCTGCCGGCGTGCAAATTCTCTCGCTGTTTGAAGCCAATCCAAACCTGCTCGATCTTTTGACGGATATTTGCGCCGCAGCCCCGCGCCTCGCGCAATATCTGGGACGTAATGCGCAAGTGATCGATGCGATGTTAGCGCAAGATTTTTTCGAACCAACGCCAGACGCCGATGTGTTGCTGGAGGGTCTTTCAGCCGCGTTGCCAGATGGCGATGATTTCGAGGAAGTGCTGAATGTCTGTCGGCGCTGGTCGAAAGAACAGCACTTTCGGATTGGCGCCCAACTGCTGCGCGGTATTGCCTCGCCGGAAGAAGCCGCGCGCGGATATACGGCGCTGGCCGATGCCTGCATCCATGCGCTGACGCCGCATGTCACAGCACAGATGGCGCGGCGTCATGGAGCGCCGCCGGGAGGTGGGGCTTGCGTGCTGGCGATGGGGCGCTTGGGTGCGCGGGAGATGACAGCGTCGAGCGATCTCGATTTGCTGGTGATCTATGACGATACGGACGAGCCGTCCGACGGGCCGTCTCCGTTGTCGCCACAGCAATATTATGCGCGGTGGACTCAACGATTGGTCGCAGCGATGACCGCACCGACGGCAGAAGGAACGCTATACGAAGTGGACATGCGGCTGCGCCCTTCCGGGCGGTCGGGACCACTGGCAACGCGGCTCGAAGCCTTCCGAAAATATCAGGCCGAGGACGCCTGGACATGGGAGCACATGTCGCTCACCAGAGGGCGCATTATTTGCGGACCCGATGATCTGTTGGCGCGAACACGGACGGCGATCAACGATGTCTTGGCGATGCCGCGCGAACGGGCCGCGACGTTAGAGAACGCGCTGGAGATGCGAGAGCGGCTGATCGAGGCAAACCCGAAAGCGTTTGAGCAACCGTTGAATGTGAAGCTCGCGCGCGGCGGTATGCTCGATATCGATTTTATCTTGCAGACCCGGTTGCTGTTGGCCGGATGTGGTTCACTGGAAACGGTGACGGCTTGGGCGGCAATGGATGCCTTGGCGAAGGTGAATCAAATCAGTGACGAAGAGCATGATGCGCTGTCAGAAGCGCATCGACTGCAGAACGCTATCCTTCAATTTTCACGCTTGGCGCTTGATGTTCCGCTGTCCGAGGAAACAGCTTCGCCTGCGTTGGCGGCGGCAATTGCGCGCGCGCTGGGCGTGACCGACTTCGGTGTGGTGATGGCGGAGCTGGCGAAGGCTCAAATAACAGTGCGCTCGATTTTTGAAAGGCAATTTAAACGGTGACTGCATGACACTGACGATTGTGCATCACCCCGAGTATCGAGCGAGCCTGTGCCCATCGCATCGCTTTCCGATGTCGAAGTACGGTTATTTGCGCGAGGCTTTGGAATCGCGTGGTTGGCTGCCGGACGATTTTTCCATGAACCCGGAGCCAGCCGATCAAGCAATGCTGTCGCGGGCGCATGATGCCGATTACGTCTCCCGCGCGCTAAGCGGAACGCTGACACAGGAAGAGGTCAAACGCATAGGCTTACCGCAGACCGAGCAAGTTGTTCGGCGGTCCCGGTTTGCGGCAGCAGGGTCGTTGCTTGCGGCGCGTCATGCGTTTGAGGTGGGAGTCGCTTGCAATGCAGCGGGGGGCAGTCACCACGCGCGGCACGAACACGGGGCAGGCTATTGCGTCTTTAACGATGTCGCGGTTGCGATCCATGCTTTGCAAGCCGAAGATGCGATGCAGCGTTTTCTGGTGGTCGATTGCGATGTGCATCAGGGAGATGGCACGGCGGCAATCTTCGCGGGGGACCAGCGGGTCGTGACCCTATCCGTTCATGCGGAGAAGAATTTTCCGTTTGAGAAAGCGGCCAGCGACCTTGATGTACCTTTACCGGATGGCACCGGCGATGGCGGTTATCTGGCGGCCCTCCGTCGTGCGCTGTCTCAGGTGAGTGCCGCCGGTCCGTTTGATCTGATCTTCTACAATGCCGGGGTCGATGTGCATGCGGAGGATCGCTTGGGGCGGCTTTCGTTGTCAGACGAGGGTATTCGTTTGCGAGATGCCGCAGTGCTTGGTTGGGCCAAAGAACGGGGCGAACCGGTCGTTGGGATCTTGGGTGGCGGGTATGGCCCCGACCCCAAAGCCATTGCGTCGCGGCATCTTATCTTGTTCGAGGAAGCCGCGAAGGTTCTCTAAATCCGTCCTGCCGCGGAGAGGTCAGCGTAAAGCGCATCGACCGTTTCCCAATCGCCTGCCTCCAACGCGTAGACATAGGCGTGCGTGCGGTGGAAAGCAGATTGGTGGTCGTCACCGGACCAGTAGTCGGCGGCAAGCAGATGTAACGATAGCATCGCGCGCGGATCATCGGTTCCATGCTTGGCTTGAAGCGCATCATCAAGCGCCCGCCCCGCTGTCGAGCGGTCCGTGCGGATCAGGTTCTCAATTGCACTAAGGTCCATGGGACCGAGCTTAGGAGACAGTGATATCCGGCGCGTCTTCGGCTTTCATCCCGACGACATGGTAGCCGCAATCGACGTGATGGGTTTCGCCCGTGACACCAGAGCTGAGATCGCTGACCAGATAAAATCCGGCGCGGCCCACATCGTCCTGAGTGACATTGCGGCGGAGGGGTGAGTTATACTCGTTCCACTTGAGGATATAGCGGAAGTCGCCAATCCCCGCAGCGGCGAGGGTCTTCATGGGACCAGCCGACAGCGCATTAACGCGAATGCCTTTGGGGCCGAGATCCATGGCCATGTAGCGAACGCTGGCTTCCAAGGCGGCTTTAGCAACGCCCATGACGTTGTAGTGGGGCATGACCCGCTCTGCGCCGTAATAAGTCAGCGTCAGCAAGGAACCACCTTCTGTCATCAACTTCTCGGCGCGCTGCGCAATGGCCGTGAACGAGTAACAAGAGATGTTCATCGTCTGATCGAAGTTATCGGAAGTCGTATCGACGTAGCGGCCTTTTAGTTCGGCTTTGTCCGAGAACGCGATGGCGTGGATCACGAAATCCAGCTTGCCCCATTCTTTCTCCAGCGCCTCAAAAACCGCGTCCACGGAGTTCATATCGGTGACATCGCAGGGCAGCACCATCGAGGAGCCGATGCTTTCAGCAAGGGGAATGACGCGCTTTTTGAGCGCATCGCCCTGAAACGTAAAAGCCATTTCCGCGCCATGATCGGCACATTGCTTGGCAATGGCCCACGCGATTGAGCGATCATTGGCAACGCCCATAACGAGGCCGCGTTTGCCAGAAAGGATGGGTTCGGGTCCGCTCATGCTGATGCCTGTTCTCGGCCCCTAGGCCATTTTCGGCTCGTTGGGCTCAATCAAACGAAATACGGCGCAGAGTTTCCCCTACGCCGCGCATCGTACACATTGCGTCTACAGGGTCAACGCGCCCTGCCGCTGGAAACATGCCTTTGTTCCGCCACAGCGATTTCTTCAGGAGAAAGCCGGGATGCAAGGTTAGCGAGGGCGGTTGCGGCCTTTGTGCTGCCACTCGCCGCTGCGCTGCGCCACAGGCTGTACGCTTCGGCCCGGTTCAGATCGACACCTTCCCCGCGATTGTAGAGGCGACCCATCCAGAATTGCGCGATCGGCATTCCGGCATCGGCAAGCGGGCTAAGCATTTGTGCCGCTGCACCAAAGTCGCCACTACGATAGGCGGTTTTAGCCAGCTTTACCCGTGCCTTAGGGTCACTCGGCACTCGAAGTCCTGCGGTTGCGGAGTTGTTCGAGCGTGTGGAGGACTGAGCCGGAGCGGGTGGCGGCGGTGAATAGGCCGTGGTCGTCAAACCTGCAGATGATCCAAAAGGCGCAGGCGGCGGCGGCGCGTAGACCACTGTTGCCGGTGCTGAACCCGCAGTTGGGATATAGATTGGCGTTGGTTCATTGCCTTTAGCAGCACCAACGACGCGATCCCCTGGTTTGCGGGTTGGCGTACGGACGACGTTTAGGACAGGACGATTATCTTTGCTCGCGTCAGCGTTCGCCGATCTACCGTTCTCATCGGCTTTTGCATCGACCGGCTTGATCGAGAGGAGTGGACGCTTTGCCTCTCTCTTGTCCGCCTTCTCTTTTTCAGCCGCAGCCGCAGCCAATTTCTTATCTTCCGCTAGTTTACGGGCTCTTTCCTCGATTTCAGCCGCCTCGCGAGCGGCAGCGTCCGCTCTTTGCTTCGCGGCCTCAGCTGCTTCGACCTGAGAAGC
>CAZXMX010000066.1:0-1731 GCA_964641645.1 uncultured Neomegalonema sp. | reverse complement strand
GCCTTTTCATAAAGCTCGAAGGCTTTCGCATCGTCTTGCTCAACACCAAGGCCCAAGCGATAGACCTGTGCCATACTGACCAGAGCGCGGACATTGCCCTCTTCGCCAGCGGGTTCCCAGAGGGCGAGTGCTTCCGCGTACTTGCCCACTTCAAAAGCGGCGAGGCCCTTTTCAAACGCTTCATTATCTTGCGCAATCGCGGGTACGGAGGCGAAGGAGAGACCAGCAATCAACGCGGCGGAAGCAGTCAGTTTTTTGAATTGAGGACGCATGAAGCCACCCAGTCGTTACAATGAAAGAATTTGTTAACGGACTATTAAAGCAAGAGGGGGGCCAAAAACAGATGTGATGATTAATACGTGCATCCCAGCGGGGATTGTGAAGCCATGTGTTGCCATCGATCAGCAAATACAAGAAAGGCGGAGCCGAAGCTCCGCCTTTGCTGTCTCGATTGTCGTATCGTTTAGGACTGGATACGCCACGTGCCATCTGGCTGACGACATGCAGTGCCGGTCGCTGTCTCATAACGTTGATTATCAACGAAAATCGTTTGCTTATAGTCGCGGCAATCGACGGTCTGCGGCTGGCTGTAAGTCGTGCCATACGTTGCGGCAGTCTGTTGCGGCGCATAATAAGGCTGCTGATAAACCGGGGTCGTGGCCACGACATCGCCGTAGACTCCGGATTGTGGGTTTTGCCAACGAACCGGCTGGTTCACAGGCGCACTCGCCAAGGTTTGTTGCGTTGTCTGCTGAGCAAGCAACTCATCTTGTTGACCAAGACGGTTGCCGATCGCACCGCCTGCGAGACCGCCAAGAATCGAACCGGCAATAATCGCCGTCGTCCGTCCACGTCCTTTGCCGACTTGCGTTCCGGCGAGGCCACCGGCAACAGCGCCAAGCAATCCGCCAACTGCGATTCCAGCATCCTGCTGGCTCGTTCTACCGGTATTTTCCACGCAGCCGGCGAGTCCGAACGTCGCAATCATCGCTGCAAGGGTGGCTTTCTTAAATCCCTGCGTCATCATAAAGGTATCTCCGTTAGGTGCGACGTTTGTCGCAATTTCTTTTGCCCGACCCGCGAGCAGCATAGTGTGTCTTTGCGGTTTGATTAGGGCGCAGACTACATACGTAAGGAACTCCGCATGATCGGTAACGTTCTCACGGACGCCAAAGGACGCGTCGATACGCGAGAAGGGTTGTTTTCAGGCAACAATCCTTTCGAACTTGTTACGAAATGGCTCGATGAGGCGTGGAAGTCCGAACCCTGCGACGCCAATGCGATTGCGCTGGCAACCGCAAATTCGTCTGGGTTGCCGAATGTCAGAATGGTTCTCCTCAAAGAAGTCGAAGCGGACGGATTCGTTTTCTACACGAACTCGGAAAGCGCGAAGGGTGGCGAGTTAGCCGAGAACGCGCAGGCGGCGTTTGTGATGCATTGGAAGTCACTGGGACGGCAGGTGCGGGCGCGAGGTTTGATCGAAGCGGTCTCCGCCGAACAATCCGATGCCTATTTCAACTCTCGCCATCCACAAAGCCGTGCCGGGGCCATTGCCTCGCAGCAATCGCGTCCACTGGAGGGTCGGGAAAGCTTGGTCGAGGCGACAGCGAAAATCCGAGCCGACCATAACGACGCCCCACCCCGCCCTGCCCATTGGCATGGCTATCGGATCAAACCTGTCGAGATCGAGTTCTGGGCCGATGGCGAGCATCGACTGCATGATCGCTTTCG
>CAZXMX010000065.1:0-15083 GCA_964641645.1 uncultured Neomegalonema sp. | reverse complement strand
CCGCTGTTCCATCGTCGGATCGCCATCGCCGACCAGCCATGTGCGGGATATGTCGCAGCATTGACCATAACAGCCGATCAAGTCCGTATCGAACGCGAGTAGTTCTCCGGCGCTCATCACGCGCGGCCCGCACTCTTGGAACCACGGATTCGTGCGCGGACCTGTTGAAAGGATGCGGGTTTCGATCCACTCGCCGCCGCGTTTGATGTTCTCGGCATGGAGGACCGCCCAGACATCGTTCTCGGTCATCCCCGGTTCAACGGCGCGCTCCATCGCCGCGATGGAAGCCTCGCAAGCGTGCATGGCGCATCGCATCGCGTTGATCTCTTCGGGGCTTTTGACGGCACGGGTTTTCTCGGTGCATTCCTCGCCGTCCATAATCTCGACGTCTAAACCGCGCAGCGCGTCTGCCCCATGCAACATGATCTTATCAACGCCGAGCCGCATGTTGCCGCCGCCGTGCTCGTTCAGTAGGTCGACAATCTGACCCGCGAAGTCATGCGCGATCTTCTCGCCATGATCTCCAGTGGCGAAATAGAACATGCTCGCCCCGCCGCGTGCCTCCTTCACCAGTGGGTTATAGTCCGCAAGGTACGAAAGCCCTTTGTACTCCCACATCAGCATGTGGCCGTCTGCACCGAGGAATACCGCGCGGAAAGGGTTGTGCGTATTCCACAGCTGCATGTGCGTCGTGTCGGTCGCGTATCGAATGTTGAGCGGGTCGAACAGCAACAGGCCACCCCAACCCCGCGCGTTGATCGCTGCGGTCAGCTTTTCCCAACGAAAATGCCGCATTCGGTCGAGATTGGGCGCGGTTAGTCCTGCCGCCTCCCACTCGGCAAAGGCGAGCGGGGTTGGGCCGATTTCAACGCGGTCATTGTCGTCTGGGGAGCCGTCGGGCTTTTGCCCCGGTGAAATCTTGCGATCCGTAGCGTAGTGCGATGGGCTGTCCATGGCGCGGCTCCTTCAAGCGAAGCCTATCAGGGAAAAACGACCTGTCTTGACGTTTTACGACGCATCGACCTTCAGCGAATCTAGATGAGCGCGCGCCTTATTCTCGACGGTGTCGAGTTCCTGCAAGGACTCTTCGATATCCTTGCGCTGGGCCAGCAGGGCTTTGCGCCGCGCATCGATTCGTTCCAGCAGCTTGTCGATCTGTTTCTGCGGCCCTGACGTTTCATCATAGAGGTCAATGATCTCCGCAATTTCATCAAGGCTGAGGCCCAGACGTTTGCCGCGTAGGATCAGCCTCAGCCGAATCCGATCACGCGGGCGGTACAATCGCTTGCGTCCTCTGCGAAAGGGCGACAGGAGCTTGCGGTCCTCATAGAATCGCAAAGTCCGGGTCGTGACACCGAACTCTTCGGTGAGTTCCGTGATTCCAATGAAGCTTTCGGTCGTCATGCTTGCAGGCTTCACGCATCTTACGTTAAAGTCAATCGCCACCGACTTTTTCTAACACTGTAAGTGGTTATCCAAGTTTCCAAAAATTGGGTAGCGGTACAGATTTGATGAGCTGATCCACTTTTTAGGGTGACAATTGCCTGACAAACTCGGCTAAGGTTGGAATCGCACGACCACCGGCGCAAGACCGGGGCGGCGTCTGGGAGGATGGGATTTGACGACCAACGGGGCACTACCAAGCGATCTGAATTCGTTTCCAAAGCTGCTGGATCGGAATGCGAAGGCCTTCGCGGACCGTCCAGCCTATCGCGAGAAAGAGTTCGGCATCTGGCAAAGCTGGACGTGGGCCGAGGCGCGCGAAGAAATTCGGGCGCTGGCCTGTGGCTTTGTCGATCTTGGCGTCAATCCGGGCGATACGATTGCGATTGTCGGGCGGAACCGGCCTTACTTTTACTGGGCGATGCTCGCGGCACAGCATGTCGGTGCCATCCCCGTACCGCTCTATCAAGACTCCGTAGCCGATGAGATGGCCTATGTCATGGAGCATTGCGGCGCACGTTTTGCTGTCGTGCAGGATCAGGAGCAGGTCGATAAACTGCTCGAAGTATCAGACCGGATTCCCGAGCTGTCTCAGATCGTCTATCTCGATCCGCGCGGTATGCGGAAATATGATCATACGCTCTTGCACAATTACAAAGAGTTGCAGGCCAAAGGGCGTGAGAAACGCGCGGAGTACGAGCCGGAAATTGATCGCCGCGCTGCCGCTGTTGGTCCGAGCGATACCGGCGTGATGCTGTACACGTCCGGCACGACGGGCCGTCCGAAAGGTGTCGTACTGACGAACGAAAACGTCCTGATTACCGCCAAAAATACCTGTGCTTTTGACAATCTGACCGAAAAAGAAAGCATCCTCGCCTATCTGCCGATGGCGTGGGTTGGCGATTACGTATTCTCGATGGCGCAGGCTGTATGGGCGGGCTTTTGCGTCAACTGCCCTGAAAGCCCCGACACGATGCAAAAAGATTTGCAAGAAGTCGGCGCAACGTACTTCTTCGCACCGCCTCGCTTCTTCGAGGGGCTTTTGACATCGGTGATGATCCGAATGGAAGATGCTTCACCGATGAAGCAACGGATGTTCAAGAAATACATCGAGCACGCGAAACGCATTGGCCCGGCGTTGCTGGATGGGAAATCGGTCTCGGCTGGCGATAAGCTGAAATACAAAATTGGGCAGGGCTTGGTTTATGGCCCCTTGCTCAATGCGGTTGGCCTCTCAAAAGTTCGCGTTGGTTATACCGCAGGCGAAGCGATTGGGCCGGAGATTTTTGAGTTCTACCGCGCACTCGGCATCAATCTGAAACAGCTTTACGGACAAACCGAAGCGACCGTCTTCATCACGCAACAGCCGGACGGCGAAGTCCGCGCGGATACGGTTGGCGTGCCGTCAACCGATGTGGAAATTCGCATCGGTGACAATGGCGAAGTGTTTTACCGCTCGCCGGGGACGTTTCAGGAGTACTACAAAAACGCGGAGGCAACGGCGGAAACCAAAGATGCCGACGGGTGGGTTGCGACGGGCGATGCCGGGTTCTTTGAGCCGGATACCGGCCATTTGCGCATTATCGACCGGGCAAAGGACGTCGGCAAGCTCAACAACGGCAGCATGGTTGCGCCGAAATATGTCGAGAACAAACTGAAGTTCTTCCCGGATATTCTAGAGGCCGTCGCCTTTGGTCATGAACGCGATTTCTGCACGGCCTTTATCAACATTGATCTCACGGCGGTGGGGAACTGGGCAGAGCGAAACAACATCGCCTATGCCAGTTATCAGGAACTCGCGGCGCATCCGCAGGTCTACGGCACGATCCAAGATCATGTCGAAGAGGTGAACCGCTCGCTCGCGGATGACCCGCGCCTGTACGACTGTCAAATCAGTCGCTTCCTTGTGTTGCACAAAGAGCTTGATGCCGATGACGGGGAGATGACCCGCACGCGGAAAGTCCGCCGCCGGATCATCGAAGAGAAATATGCGCCCCTGCTGACGGGGCTGTATGACGGATCGGATAGTGTCTACATCGAAACCGAAGTCACCTATGAGGACGGACGCAAGGGTATGATCAAGGCAACCCTTGAAATCCGCGACGCAGCGGTGGTCGCGCCAACGGCGCAGAAAGTGGCGGCGGAATAATGGACGGCAGCACTCCACTAACGGACACAGCGGACTCCTACACCACGGAAGATGGCCGTAAAATCGGCGGCGTCGTGATGGAGATGAAGAACATCACCCTGCGCTTTGGCGGTGTGACGGCGATCAAGGACATCAGCTTCGATATTCGCGAAGGCGAAGTTCGCGCGATCATTGGTCCTAACGGTGCGGGTAAGTCCTCGATGCTCAATGTCATCAACGGCTTTTACCATCCGCAAGAAGGCGAGATTTGGTATCTGGGCAAAAAACGTGGCCCGATGAAACCCTATGAGATTGCTCGTCAAGGCATTGCGCGCACGTTCCAGAACATTGCGCTCTTTAAAGGGATGTCGACGCTCGACAACATTATGACGGGCCGCTTGACGAAAATGAATTCGGGAATTTTCAGTCAAGCGATCTGGAAAGGCCGGGCCGAAAAAGAAGAGATCGAACAGCGCGAGAAGGCCGAGCGTGTCATCGACTTTTTGGAAATTCAAGCTATTCGCAAGGCTCCGGTCGGCAGCTTGCCGTATGGTTTGCAAAAGCGGGTTGAGCTGGGTCGTGCGCTCGTGGCGGAACCATCACTCCTGTTGCTCGATGAGCCGATGGCCGGAATGAACGTCGAAGAGAAAGAGGATATGTCGCGCTTTATCCTCGATGTGAATGATGAATTTGGCACGACCATCGCGCTAATCGAACACGATATGGGCGTGGTTATGGATATTTCTGACCGCGTTGTCGTGATGGATTACGGCGCAAAGATCGGCGATGGTACGCCCGACGAAGTGCGGAATAATCAAGACGTCATCGACGCCTATCTGGGGGTGAGCCATGATTGATTCCATTCTGCGAAGAGGGGCAGTCGCATGAGCGCTAATTTTTGGTTTGGCGTCGAAGTCTTCCTCAATGGCCTGATGGCTGGGGTGATGTACTCACTCGTGGCGCTTGGGTTTGTTCTGATCTTTAAAGCCTCCGGCATCTTCAATTATGCCCAAGGCGTCATGGCCCTGTTCGCGGCGCAGACATTGGTGGGTTTGCAGACTGGGCTGGTGCCGTTCTCGCACTTGATCAACGCGATCTTTGGGACCGAGCTACACCACTTCGGCCAAGCTGCGCCGGATTGGTGGGTCGAGACTTACACGCGCGGACTCAACGTCCTGTTACCGGAAAGCGTCAGTGTTCCGGTTGCCGAATTTATGGCGGCCTACGCGCCGACGGCCTTGGCGATCCTGTTTGCCGCGCTCGTCATGTTGTTCTTTGCGATCCTCGTCGAGAAGCTGGTCCTTAAGCACCTCGTGAACCAAGAGCCAATCATCCTGTTCATGGCGACAATTGGTCTCGCGTATTTCATGGAGGGCTTTGGCGAGTTGATGTGGGGGTCCGAGTTGAAGACCCTCGATATCGGTATCGAGCAAGGCGGCAATGCGTGGTTCGAGGAGAGTACGTCATTCCTCGGCGGTGAAGACTTTTACGGGTTCTATCTTGATACGCTCGACATCTACGCAACCGTTATCGCGGTTTCACTGGTGACGGCGCTCGTCCTGTTTTCGCAATATACCAAGACGGGCCGCGCGCTGCGTGCCGTGGCTGACGATCACCAAGCAGCCCTGTCGGTCGGCATTTCGCTGCGCACGATTTGGGTGATTGTTTGGACGATTGCTGGGTTCGTGGCGCTGGTCGCGGGGATGATGTGGGGGGCAAAATCTGGCGTTCAGTTTTCACTCTCGCTGATCGCTCTCAAGGCGCTGCCTGTGCTGATGCTCGGCGGCTTTACCTCGATCCCCGGCGCGATCATTGGCGGTCTGATTATCGGTGTCGGTGAAAAGATGTTCGAATTCCTGATCGGTGCCCCGTTCCTGGGCGGCGCGACCGAGAACTGGTTCGCTTACATGCTGGCCCTCCTGTTCCTCGTCTTCCGTCCGCAAGGGCTGTTCGGCGAGAAGATTATTGAGAGGGTGTGATCATGCGTGAAGTTCTCCACGTCTACGGCATGTTCGCGAGCTTCGGCGTTTTCGCGGTGGCGGCTTACATGAGCGTCGCGGCCCATAGTGGCGGCGCGCTGCCCGGCGCCCACGGGTACTCAGGATCAGTCATCATCCCGCTCGGCATTGCTTGTTTTATTATGGCGATCCATTGCCTCGTTCGTCTCGTGAAGGAGGCTCGCTGAAATGCTGTATCGTGAAGTTGGTGATTTCAAAACGACTTATCAGGCCGATGGGCAGACCTTCCCCATCGCGTTCGACCGCTATCGCTATTACATCGTCTTGGCGATCGCGTTTGCCCTCGTGCCGTTCCTGCTGAACGACTATTGGGTGAAGGCGGTTGCTCTGCCTTTCTTGATCTACTCAATCGCGGCCATTGGGTTGAATATCCTGATCGGGTATTGCGGCCAAGTCTCGCTCGGAACAGGCGGCTTCATGGCCGTCGGTGCTTACTCTTGCTACAAGTTTATGACCGGTATCGACATCTACTTACCGGGCGAGGGTGACGAGTGGGTTCGGTATGCGTTGCCGCCAATCAATATCTTCTTCTCTGTTATCCTGGGCGGTTTGACGACTGCATTGGTCGGCATCTTGTTCGGTCTGCCGTCTCTGCGGATCAAGGGCTTTTACCTCGCTGTGGCCACGCTGGCGGCACAGTTCTTTCTCGTGTGGGTGCTCAACAAATGGGAATGGTCATTCAATTACTCAGCGTCAGGTCAGATCACGGCACCTGAGCGAGAGATCTTTGGCCAAGCAATCACCGGGCCGAGCACTGAGCCGTGGGCGACATATTTGTTCTGCCTCGTCTTCTTGACCATTCTCGCGATTGTCGCGCGCAACCTGACGCGAGGGCATTTAGGACGAAGCTGGATGGCGATCCGCGATATGGACATCGCCGCTGAGATTATCGGGGTGAACCCGCTCAAAGCTAAGCTGACCGCCTTCGGGATCAGTTCTTTTTACATCGGCATCGCGGGCGCTTTGCTGTTTAGCGTGTACCTTGGTGCGGTTGAAGTCGGGGAAGTGTTCGGCATTCAGAAATCCTTCCTCGTCTTATTCATGGTCATCATCGGTGGGCTTGGCTCCATCTTTGGTTCGTTCGCTGGCGCGGCCTTTATGGTTTTGCTGCCCGTGTTGTTGAAGAATATTCTTGTCGGTCAGTTTGGATGGGCGACAGACATTGCGGCACACCTTGAGTTCGTCATCGTCGGCGCGCTGATTGTGATTTTCCTGATCCTCGAGCCGCACGGCCTCGCGCAGCTTTGGCGGATCATCAAAGAGAAACTGAGACTATGGCCGTTCCCACACTAAGGGAGCGTCAACAATAAAACCAACTGGGAGAAAATGATGAAACTGAGAACTTTGACCGCAGCGGCAATCGCCACTGTCATGGGCGTGTCGCCAGTACTGGCCGACATGGTGTTCCCATCGCTCAGCTATCGGACCGGACCCTATGCAGCGAACGGTATCCCCTTCGCGGATGGCTATGAAGATTACTTCACGCTCATCAACGAGCGCGACGGCGGAATTGGCGGCGTGCCAGCCAAAGTCATCGAATGTGAGACGGGCTACAACACGGAAAAAGGCGTTGAGTGTTACGAGTCGACCAAGGGTCAGGGCGCTCTGGTTTATCAACCGCTTTCGACCGGTATTACCTATCAGTTGATCCCCAAGTCCGCAGCAGATGGCATCCCACTGCACACGATGGGCTATGGCCGGACTTCGGCAGCGAACGGCAAGGTGTTCAACACCGTTTTCAACTATCCAGCAAACTATTGGAATGGCGCGTCGGCGGTGGTGAACCACCTGCTCGACATCAACGACGGCGATATCAAAGGCAAGACCCTTGCGCTCGTCTACCACAACTCCGCTTACGGCAAAGAGCCGATCCGGACACTGGAAGAGCTGGCGAAAAAGCATGGCTTTGAGCTGACACTGCTTGCCGTCGATCACCCCGGCCAAGAGCAAAAATCGCAATGGCTACAAATTCGCCGCGAAAAGCCTGACTACGTGACCATGTGGGGTTGGGGCGTGATGAACGCGACCGCGATCCAAGAAGCAGCGAACATTCGCTATCCAATGGAGAACTTCATCGGCGTTTGGTGGTCTGGTTCTGAGAACGACGTGCGACCAGTCGGCGCGAAAGCAGATGGCTACAAGGCGCTGAACTTCCACGGCGTCGGCGATGACTATCCGCTTTATGAAGACCTGAAGAAGCACGTTTACGATGCGGGTAAAGCGTCGGGTGTTGGTGATCAGGCCGGAACCATTCTTTATAACCGTGGTTTGTATGCGGCGATGCTGGCAGTAGAAGCCGCGAAGAACGCGCAGTCGATCCACGACACTAAAGAGATCACGCCTCAGCAGATGCGTGACGGCATGGAAGCATTGGTTGTGACTCAGGCAACCATGAAGAAGCTGGGCATGCCAAACTTTGGGCCGACCTTCAAAGTCTCGTGCGAGAACCACGGCGGTCCGGGTCTGGTTTCCGTGAACCAATGGGATGCGAAAGCTGGAAAGTGGGAGCAGATCAACGATTACTCCGAAAGTGACATGGATGTCATCGGCGGGCTGATTGATGAAGACTCTGCAGCCTTCGCAAAAGAAAACGAGATCGAAGAAGCTTGCGGCTAATTCATCTCATCGCCTCCGGTGTTGAACCCGGGGCGAATGATCCTGTGGTCCTCGCGATCTGCGAGGGCCTCTCACCAAGAGGCTCCATCCATGCTTGACGCCGCCCCGACTGAAGAACCGCTGCTGGAAGTCAGCAACATCGAGGTGATCTATAATCACGTCATCCTCGTTTTGAAGGGCGTAAGTCTGTCCGTTCCAAAGGGTGGAATTATTGCACTGCTCGGCGGTAACGGTGCCGGTAAGACGACGACGCTGAAGGCGATCTCGAACCTTCTGCATTCTGAACGTGGGGAAGTGACCAAAGGGTCAATTGCGTACCGGGGCGCGGATATCGCTGACATGATGCCTGCTGATCTCGTGAAAAAAGGCGTCATTCAAGTGATGGAAGGCCGTCACTGTTTCGAGCATTTGACCATTGAAGAAAATCTGATGACCGGCGCTTACACGCGCAAGGATGGTAGCGGCGCTGTCGCCGCCGATTTGGAGATGGTCTATAATTATTTTCCGCGCTTGCGCGACCGCCGAAAATCTCAAGCGGGCTATACATCAGGTGGCGAACAACAGATGTGTGCGATTGGGCGCGCGTTGATGTCCCGGCCAGAAACAGTGTTGCTGGATGAGCCGTCGATGGGCCTCGCCCCGCAACTTGTTGAAGAGATTTTTGGGATTGTGAAAGACCTGAACGAGAAAGAGGGTGTCTCCTTCTTGTTGGCGGAGCAAAACACCAATGTTGCGCTGCGTTTCGCTCACTACGGCTACATTCTGGAATCGGGCCGCGTTGTGATGGATGGCCCCGCTGCTGAACTGCGCGAAAACCCGGACGTCAAAGAGTTCTATCTTGGCATGTCGGAAGAAGGCCGGAAGTCTTATCGAAATGTCCGCAGTTATCGCCGCCGTAAGCGCTGGCTCGGGTGAGGATTGCCGAACTTCACGTCTATCAAAAAGACCTGCCCGTTGTTGGTGGGGCCTATACCAGTTCAGATGGCGCGATCACTGCGCTGGATTCGACTCTGGTCAAATTGGTTGCTGACAACGGTTTGGTCGGCTGGGGCGAGACCTGTCCCATTGGTCCTACCTATTCTGAAAGCCATGCTCTTGGGGCCAGAGCCGCACTGACGGAAATCGCAAGTGGTTTAGTCGGCGTTGAATTTTCGCATCCGCGCGTGCTTCACCGAAAGATGGACGACCTCTTGAACGGCCATCGCTATGCGAAAGCGGCCATCGACATCGCGGCGCACGATCTACTTGGCAAGCACTTCGGCGTTCCAGTCTCAGACCTTTTGGGCGGTGCGGTGACGGATCGCGTCCCTTCGTACTATGCGACAGGGATCGGGTCGCCGGATGAAATCGCGCGCCTTGCGGTGGAAAAGGTGCGTGAGGGCTATCCACGCATTCAGATAAAAGCGGGGGGGCGCGATGTTGGGGTCGACATTGCCGTGATCCGCAAAACGTGGGAGGCCATTAGCCCTGATGTTCGGCTGGCGGTCGATGCCAATCGAGGTTGGACCACGCGAGACACCCTTCGCGTGAGTCGTGAATGCGCAGACATCCCGATCATCATGGAACAGCCCTGCAATACGCTGGAAGAGATTGCGTCGATCCGGGCACAGGTGCGCCACGCGATTTACCTCGACGAAAGCACGACGGACTTGAGTGTCGTGATACGCGCTGTTGGGGATGGGCTATGCGATGGTTTCGGCATGAAGGTGACGCGGCTTGGCGGCCTGTACCCAATGAGCATCTTTCGGGAAATCGCGGCAACGCGATCCATGCCGCATACCTGCGATGACAATTGGGGCGGCGATATCATCGCGGCGGCTTGCACGCATATCGGCGCGACGATCGAGCCGCGATTGTGCGAAGGTGTTTGGCTCGCGGCTCCGTATATTGAGGGTCACTATGATCCTGAAAACGGCATCGAAGTGGAAGCGGGCCATATCCAAGTCCCGACCGCTCCGGGCTTAGGTGTCACGCCGGATGAAGCGATCTTGGGGCAACCAATCCTCTCGGTCAGCTGAAGTTTTTGGGGATCAGGGCGTTACGAGGAAATCGAAAAGTGTACCTGGAATATCACGCGATTTGACCCCTTTGGGCAAGCAAGCGGGGTCCGTGATCTGGGCTTTGATAAACAGTTTCCCGCGAAGAACCACCTGAGCCTGACACCCAGTCGGCTTATGGAGCGCCGCATGAGAGGCGTTCGCAAGTGTCGGAAGGTTCGCGCCAAAAAGTTTTGCATTAGCGTCACTTACGCTCAATGCGGTGAGAATGAGTGCCGCGCTTAACCCGATATGAGACATCATCTTCCGCTCCACTTGGACGGGAGCAACTCGTGCTTCCGCGCTTGCTTCACTGAGTATTCGAATCAACATGGGAATTCGTGTGTGATATTTCAAGCGAACTTTCGCGAAACGTTCTGAAATATGCAGCAAATTTATCACAAATAGTCTTGAATCAGTCGGCGCTCGTTGATGAAAAGCGACAGAAGTTCTGGTCGATCTGTCGTTTCTGGACCTTGTCAGTTCGAAAATCGTCTGCCAGTTTCGTCACCGATTGGAGATGAGGGAAAACGACATTGAAATTTGCTCCCCGCATAGCCGTATTGCGCCCGTCTCTCTCCGCTGAGGCTCCCTCGCATCCAAGACAGGCGCCGCCTCACCTTTTCTGACCGCGAAAGTTTTGTCAGAAAAGGACCACGCCATGACCACTGAAACTGCACCCCGTTCGTCCCGCCGCGCCGGAGGCCGTGAAGCCCGAAAAGCTATGCGCGCTGCACCTCTCGCCGAAGCCAGCCGCCCAATCCGGGCCGGGTTGTCCGGTGGCCGCTACAAACCGTTTACCGACGCTGAAGTTCAGCGTGTGCATGAAACGGTTTTGCAAATCCTCGAAGAAATCGGTCTGTCCCTCGCGCCGGAGACGGGCATCGCGGCGATGACGGCATATGGCGCGGTGTATTCTGAGGAAGATGGCCGTATTCGCTATCCCCGCGCCGTTGTCGAAAAGGCGCTCAAAGACGCGAACCGTGATCTGACATTGCATGGGCGTGATCCCAAGCACGACCTCCATCCCGGTGGACACCGCGTTCATTACGGAACTGCGGGTGCCGCCGTGCACTTGGCGAACATCGAAACCGGCGAATACGACGAGAGCACGCTCGGAGATTTGTTCTCGGCGGCGAAGATTACCGACCACCTCGACAATGTGCATTTCTTTCAACGCTGCATGGTTGCCCGTGACCTGACGGATAACCGCGAGATGGATATCAACACCGTCTATGCGTCCGTCGTCGCGACCACGAAGCATATCGGCACCTCGTTCACCGAAGTGGGCTTTGCGAAAGACAGCATCGAGATGCTGCACATGATTGCGGGCGGTGAAGAGGCTTGGCGGGCGCGTCCGTTCGTGTCGAACTCGAACTGCTTCGTCGTTCCGCCCCTGAAGTTCGCGACTGAATCCTGCGAAGTGATGGAGGAATGTATCCGCGCGGGAATGCCGGTGCTGTTATTGTCGGCGGGACAGGCCGGTGCAACTGCGCCTGCGCCGCTCGCCGCAGCGGTAGCGCAAGCCGTCGCAGAATGTCTTGCCGGATTGGTCTATGTTCAATCAATCCAACCCGGCGCGCCCGCGATCTTTGGAACATGGCCCTTCGTCTCTGATTTGCGCACGGGTGCGATGTGCGGCGGGTCTGGCGAGCAAGCCTTGCTGACGTCGGCTTGTGCGCAGATGGGTCGGTACTATGATTTGCCGACAGGCGCGGCAGGCGGCATGGCCGACGCAAAGTTCCCGGATGCGCAAAGCGGCGCGGAACATGGCGTGACCAGCGTGATGGCAGGTCTCGCCGGTTTGAATATGGTCTATGAGAGCGCCGGCATGTATGCGTCGTTGCTGGGCTTTTCGTTGGAAGGCCTGATCCTCGACAACGATATGTTGGGGCAATGCTTGCGCTGCGTGCGTGGAATCGAAGTGACGGACGAGAACCTCGACATCGAGCGCATCAAGACGGTTTGTATCGATGGTCCGGGGCATTACCTCGGTTCGGATCAGACATTGAGCATGATGCAGACAGAATACTTCTATCCCGACATGAGCGACCGCAGTTCGCCAAAAGAGTGGTTGGAGTTGGGTAAGCCTGATCTGATCAAACGGGCGATTGCGAAGAAGCACGAGATTCTGGCGATGCCTAACCGCGCGGCACTGTCGCCTGAAATAGACGCGCAGGTCCGGGCGAAATTTCCAATCCGCTTGCCCGAGCTGTCCTGACCCCATGACCCTGCGCCTTCACTGGTCGCCGGATAGCGCGAACTTGCCTGTGCGAATTGCGCTGGAGATGTTTGGCTTGCCCTATGAGGCAGTGCGCGTGGATCGCGCCGCTGGAGAGCATCGCTCGGCGGCGTATCGCGAGATGAATCCACAAGGCTTGATCCCGGTGTTGGAAGACGGCGCGTTGATCTTGTTTGAAACGGGCGCGATCCTTTGGTACTTGGCGGAGAAGGTGGGGCGGCTTGGTCCAGATGGCTCTGCGTTTAGCGACGACAGCGCCCGCGTGTTGGCGTTGCGGTGGATGTTCTATCTGTCCAACACGCTCCATGCCGATTTGCGGATCGCCTTCAATCCTCAAAACTACATCGAAGACGACAACGCGAGGGCGCAGTTGGCTGAGGGGGTCGCGACGCGGATACGCGGGCACTTCGATCTGATCGAAGCGCAATGGCGCGAGCGCCCTTTGGATTTGACGGATATTTATTTCGCAGTGATGGCGCGGTGGGCGCAACTATATCCAATGCGTAAGCCGACGCTGCCTAATCTGAACGACTGGCCTCGTGTTCGGACACTCTGTCAAAAAATCGAAACTCACCCCGCCGCTATGCGCGCGTTCGAGGCAGAGTTTATCGTAGCGGAACGCGCGTTGACCTCGCCGCGCGTTCCTGAATTGCCGATCGCTGAGATTACCGGCCTCTAGACTATTCTTTCAAATAGCCTGCTGCGATCTCAGCAATCCGCTCCGGTGCTAAGATCGGTGGCAACAGAGATTTCACCTCTCCCTCTTCGTCGAGCAGATAGATGAAGCTGCCATGCGCATAGATCGGCCCTTCAATATCCTCGCCGATGAGTTTGCTCTCAACTTTGTAGGATTTGCGAGCCTCTGCCAGCGCTTCATCACTCCCGGTCAGCGCGACCAACCGTTCATGAACTTTCGGCGCAGACTTCACGAGGTTCTCGGGCGTGTCACGATCTGGATCGACCGTGATGAGGATCGGTTGAATCTCCGTTCCCGCCTCGGCCATCAGATCAACGGCTTCCGCCATATGCGGCAGAGCCACCGTGCAGATCGCCTGACACTCTGCATACCCAAAAAACAGCAGCGCCGGTTTCCCGTGAAAGCTTTTGTCCGTGCGGGTTTCCCCGGTCTGGTCAATCAGCTTGAACGGACCGCCAACGTCAAACGGCAAGGGCGAGGGCAAGGGCGAGGTCGCGAGAGCTGGCGCCGAAAACAGCGCCAGCGCGAAAGCGAGGCTTCGCATTAGTACCAGTCCTTGATGAACTCGATATCGGCATCGGCACCGAGGCCAAGGTAGCCGTCTGCTTCGATTTGAGCCTTGACGCGCTTGTCGCGACGGAACCACGGACCCTTACCTTTGGAGTCTGGGTTCTTTTTGGCCCAGTCTTTCGTCCATTTGGTGGCTTTTTTCCATTTGCCGCCTTCGGAGCGAATCCACTGAACTTGGAACAGTTGCGCCGCGCCTTTCAGCGTTTCTTCATCGCCAACCATCCAACCGCGGACGTCAATGGTTTTGCCGCAGTGGGGTTGAAGGTCCGCGACAGGTCCGTTGAAGGATTGCTGCAGGTTCTTCTGAGGATAGACGAGCTTGCCATTGTCTGCGCGCAGCAGGCCAAGCTGGCGGTTTCCAGCGCCGCAGTTGCTTGCGCAATCGCCAGCGATCTCGCAAAGCAGATCAACAACTTTTGCCGAGAAACAGGCTTTCTTTTGTCCGGAAAGACCCCAGCTTTTTACTTCGCATTCCTCCGCAGCCGAGGCTGGGGTTGGTGCGAATGAGACAGTGGTCGCGAAAGGGGCCGCGATCAGCGCGGCGATGAGTGCGAAACGTTTCATCATTATTCTCCCAACACTGCTTTGCGGACTTTCTTGGGAATGGTGAACCCAGGAATGACGCCCACTTCTTCATGCGTGAGGTTTGCAACGCCGTCGTTTGAGGTCACTTCTGAGACAACGAGGTATTTCAGCCCGTCGCGCTCGTACATCATGCCTTCCGCTTCGATGGTATCGTTTGTCAGTTCAACAAACGTGTCGCCGCCCGCAGAATTATCGTCGTCCGGCAATTTCAGGATCATATAGACGTCGCCATCTTCACCGAGCATTCCAACCGGAATACCACCCGCCGCACACCAGATTGCGCAAGTGTGGTGTGCGGAGCCGACAACGGAATCAGGGCTGCCCATAACGCCAGAGAAATAGCACCACGTATCAATAAGTTCGCCCTTGAGAGAGACGCGCTTACCTTCGGTCGCGGCATTTGCGGTGAGTGGCGCGAACGCCATAGCGATGCCGAATGCAGCACGCGCGGTGAAACTTAAAGCGGACATGGGTTCAACCTCCAGAATCTTTCTCCGTCAGCGTAACGGGTGGAGGCAAGTTGTCACATCACGTTTTCTGGATTGAAACGGGTCGGCTAATACCCAATGGCACATCCGTCCTTGCGCGGATCGGAGCCAGCAGCATATCCGCCGCTATCGAGGCGATGGATCAATTGCGCACCGCCAAACCCAAAAGCAGAATCCGGAGTTTCGAGGCTGATTTGGTGGCCCAGTTCAGACAAGGTTTTCAGGGCACTCTTTGGCATCGCGGTCTCGCAGGCCACGCC
>CAZXMX010000064.1:0-15402 GCA_964641645.1 uncultured Neomegalonema sp. | reverse complement strand
AAGCGATAGGCGTCCTCCAGCGCGTCGCTCTCTGCCATACGCCCAACATCGCGGGCCATCGGGTCGAAGCGCCGTGTGCGACCGGGGCCGAACGACGGCAGGCCAATTGCATGGAATTTGTGATCGCTCAGTAATGGGCCTGAATGACAAGACGCACATTGCGCTTTGCCAAAGAACAATTCCATACCCGACCTCGCCTGTGCGGAAAGCGCCGTAACGTCTCCGTCAAGGTAACGGTCGAAAGGGCTATCGAAGCTCTGCCATTCCGTGCCCATAAATGCTGCGAGTGCATTGGCGACGTCGGTAATGCGAACATCTTCTGACTTTTCGAGATGATCGAAAGCCTCGACAAAGCGCGCGCCATAGTCGCCCGTTGTTCGGACACGCTTGGCGAGGATCGGCCAGGCGGCATCGATGCGATCGTGAACGGCACCGGCGATCTCATTCTCTTTCGGATTTCCGGCCATTTCAAACTGAGCGACTAACGGGAAGACGGCCTGCGCCGCGAGAATTGAATTAAAGCCCTTTGGCAGCCATTCTTCCGCTGGAGAGTCGAAACCGTTCTCGTAGGCATCTGATACACTCAGGCGACCATCATGGAAGAGGACATCAATTTCCTTAGCGCCAAGGTTCCAAAGCGCAGAGGCATTGCGGGGAATGCGTTTCTTGATCCGGTCGCCCCCCCTCCCCGGCGTTCGCGCAGGCCCCAAACCCTCTCCACCCTCGCCGATACCGAGTGACAAGCCGTCGCCCGTTCCGAATGCGGGATGATGGCACGTCGAACAGGCGATATTCCTGTTTCCAGAAAGGATCTTGTCGTAAAAGAGAAGCTGTCCAAGGGCCGCTTGTTTCTCGTCAAACGCGATGAAGTCGCTGGCGGTCAATGGAACTGGTTCTTCGGCAAGGACCGACGTCGTACATACAAGGGCCAGAGCCAAACCATGCGCAAAACGATATTGCTTCTGATGCTTCTTAGCTCTCCCGCATACGCGGATATCGAAGAGGCGCGCGACATGATGGAAGCCGGTCAGTTTGAGGAAGCACGCGAAGCGCTGTGGCTCGCTGCGCGATCCGGCAATGCCGATGCCGAAGAACTGATCGGCGTCATGTACGCGTTGGGGCTGGGCGTGCCGCGCGATGATGTTCGTGCTTTCGAGTGGTACTTGCGCTCGTCGATGAAAGGTCACCCCGGCGCGCAGTCCGGTGTCGGGTGGTACTATGAGGTCGGTCGTGGAATGCCCGCGCCGGACTTGGTGCGAGCGTATATGTGGTACACGCTGTCCGCCATTGGCGGCGATCCCGATGCCGCGATCAGCCTCGAAGAGGTGGTCAAAAAGATGACGCCGGATGAGATCGAGAAAGCGCATACGCTGGTCGATGACTACAAAGTGTGGATGTATCCGTTTCGATAGAGCGTTGAGGCGAGCAATTGCGCCCGCCTCCCCTAGATGACTTTTCGCCTGATTACTTCAGGTCAGCAGCCCGTGCAGCGCCGATGTCCTTCTCGGCATCGGCAACGGCGTCGGTCAGCGCGGAGAAGATTTCATCACCGCGATCAACGTTCTTTTTGAACCAACCGTAGACTGGTTCTGCCGCATCCTTGAAGGCCGCCTTTTGAGCCGGTGTCGGAACGTAAAGGTTTCCGCCGCCCGCGACGAACTCTTCATACGCTTGGATCGACTTGCGCTTTGGCGAGGCGAAGGTGGCTTGTTGCAGCGCATAGAACCCGTCCACAACGACTTGACGCTGTTCTTCCGGCATACCCATGAAGGCTTCGTTGTTCATCCACCACAGCGCGCCCATGTAAGCGTGACCATCGAGGGTGACGTATTGCAGGCCCGCATCCGGGAATTTCATTCCCATGATGTCGGTGATGCCATTCTTGGAGCCTTCAACAACACCTGTTTGGAACGAGGTGAACAGCTCTGGCCACGGGATCGGGGTCGGGCTGGCACCCAGCGCCTTGACCAGCTCTTGCGGGAGGTCAGCAACAACAGTCCTGATCTTGAGACCCTTCATATCCGCAGGCTCGGCGACACGGCGCTTCGTGTTGGCAAAGTTTCGCCAGCCACCCGTATTCCCGATGGTCATCAGACGGATCGCCCCATCAGAGTCTTCCAGCGCCATCGCCCGCATCGTGCGGGTAAAGTCGCCCGACAGAACGTGCTCGGCGATACGGTCATCGGCCATCAGGTACGGCAGATCGAGCACTTGCACGTAGGGGAAGATTCCCGATGCGCCGCCTGATGTGGAAATGTAGACGTCAATCGAGCCATCCGCGACGCCTTGCAGACATTCAGCGCCGTTCGAGCAAAGCTGGGTGCCGATGAACAGCTCGACTTCAATCGCGCCATTCGATGCGGCCTCGACGTAATTTTTGAATACGACCAGACCGTCATAATCCTCGTCGTTTTCGTTCGAGTTGGCCGTCGCTCGGATCTTAATATCCGCCGCAAACGCCTCCGCCGTTGTTCCCGCCAACAACGCCATAACGGCGAGCGACTTCATCATTGTCTTGAGCATTTCATCCTCCCTGGTGAATCGAAATTATTATGCAAAGCCCGTCAACCTCGGGATCGTCATCGAGATCGCGGGTATATAAGTAATGAGAAAGATCACGAGCACCTCCACCGCCAGAAACGGAAGGATCGCGCGCGAGATCGTCTCGACCCGTTCTCCCGACACCGCCGCCGCGACAAACAACACCAGCCCCATCGGCGGTGTGGCCAGCCCCACGGTCAGATTGACGCTCATGATAATCGCAAAGTGGATCGGGTCGACCCCTAAACTAACAAAGATCGGAGCCAGGACCGGGCCGAGAATGATGATCGCCGGTCCCGCATCCAAAAACATGCCGACCACAAACAGCAGCATATTGATCAGAAACAATAGGATCAGCGGGTTCTCTGACAGCGTGAGAACGAAAGCCGCAAGTGTTTCCGGCGCATGGCTGAGGCTCACCACGGTCTTGAACGCCATCGCCGCACCGACCAGCAACATCACCACCGCGGAGGTCAGACCCGACCGGATCAAAACGTCCGGCAAGTCCTTCACAGACAATGATCGCAAGATGAAAAGCCCGATGAACAGCGCGTAGGCCACGGCAACGGCGGCAGCTTCGGTTGGGGTGAATACGCCGCCGAGAATACCGCCCAAGATGATCACAGGTGTCATCAGCGGAAAGAACGCTTTGAGGCTGGCCTGACCGCGCTCGCCCCAACTGTATTTTCGGCTCGCGACCGGAAAGTCGTATTTGTTGGCCATCAGCTTGACCATGACCATCAGGCCAATCCCCACAAGCGCGCCGGGAACGATCCCCGCGAGGAAAAGCGCAGCGACGCTCTCACCCATCACGTAGGCATAGATGATCATGATTCCGGATGGTGGGATGATCGGGCCAATGACGGAACTCGCCGCTGTGATGGCAGCAGCGAAGCGCGTCGAATAGCCTTGCTTTTCCATCGCCGGGATTAGCATCGAACCAAGCGCCGAAGTATCCGCCACCGCGGACCCGGACAGCCCGGCAAACAGCATCGAAGACAACACATTCACATGCGCCAAACCGCCACGCAGATGGCCCATCAAGGCTTGGCTGAACTCGACCAAGCGCATCGTAATTCCGCCCCGGTTCATCAGCTCTCCGGCGAGCATGAAGAACGGAATTGCCATCAACGGAAAGCTGTCCATGCCGTTATAGACATTGCGATAGAGCAACGTGATGTCGCGCTCTTGTCCGTTTAGATACAGCAGCAATCCCGGAGCAGCTAGCAACCCAAAAAACACCGGAAGCCCGATCAACAAAAACAACAAGAAGAGTGGAAGGAACCAGACCAACATCACTCAGCCCCTGCTGCTGCGTTCTCGGGGATGACTGGCAAATGCTCGCCTCGTCCGAAAAGTGAGACGACGCTGCGCAGGATCAGCTCGATATTGACCAGCGTCAGCAGAACGACACCGACAAACAGTGACATCATCATCCAAGAGCGCGGCACGCGATACCAATTCGCAAAGTTCAAGTCCGTTGGAACATAGAGCGCCGCCGTTTTGAACCGCCCGCCAAAGCCCGTCACCTCGCCCCAACCGATATTGACCGCAACGACCAACACCAACAGCGACAGCAGCAGCAAAGCGATATTCAAGCAGCGCGCCGCCGTTCTCGGCAAAAATTGTTCGATCATGCCAATGGCAACGAACCCGCCACGCCGAAAGGCTGTCGGGGCCATCAACCCTGTCATCCAGAGCATACAAAACCGCGCCGCCTCATCGGGCCACGGCAAGGCATTGTTCAGGACATAGCGGAATACGACTTGGATCAAGATAGCGATCACCATCAGCGCAATCGCAAAAGCGCCAATCCCCCGTCCGATGCGGAGAAGCAGCTCGTTAAGCGAACCGAGCATTCGGGTGATGGCGATCAAACCGTTCATCCGCTCTCCAACGCGCGGAGCTGACCCGCGAAAAAGGCGAGGGAGTCGCCTTCTCGCATTTCAGCCTCCAACACCTCTCCCACGACGATCTTGTGATCCCCGCCCGGATAGATCGCGGTTTGCCGACACTCAAACCGAGCAAGACAGCCGTTGATGAGCGGCACGCCCTCGGCATTGAACGCCAGATCAGCATCGTCAAAGGCGAAAGGCGACTTGGCAAAGCCCTCACACAATGCGATTTGTTCAGCGCCCAAAACATGAATGGCGAAATGGGTCGCAGCCTCGAAATACGGAAACCGATACGACCCCGCATCGGGCGACCACAACACCAGAGGCGGATCGAGAGAGAGCGACGAAAAGCTGCTGGCCGTAATTCCGACGGGGCCATCTTTAGACGAGGCAGTCACAATCGTCACGCCAGAGGCAAACCGCCCAAAAGCATCTCGCAGCGCGCGCGTGTTGGTCCGGTCGGGCTTGAACGTCCGCGTCATGTCACCACCGTCGGCCATCTCAGGCAACCTCGTGACCGAGTGCGGCTTCGTAAAGCTGGAACCAACTTTGTCGATCCATCTCGACCTTCAGCGCGTCGGAGAGGGACGCGATGCGGTCAAGGTTGTTGGTGCCCATCACCGGCAGGATCTTAGCCGGATGCGCCAACAGGAAAGCAACGGCGACAGCGGCGCGGTCAACGCCCTGCTCTTGGGCCATGCGGTCGAGGATAGGGGCGACCTTGCCGCCCTCGCCCATCAAACTGCCTCCGCCCAGCGGCGACCATGCCATCAGATGATGACCGTGTTGCTGGTGAAACGCGAGATCACCGTTGGTGAACGGAGAAATCTCCGCCAAGCTGATTTCAATCTGATTGGTGATCAGCTTGTTACTCATGCCGGACTGAAGCAAATTCCAATCCCACGGACGAAAGTTGGAGACGCCAACCGATCCAACCTTGCCCGACGCGACCAACCCATCCAGCGTCGCCCCAGTTTCATGGTGGTCCATGAACGGGTCGGGTCTGTGGATCAGCAACAGGTCGATGTGATCTATGCCCATCTCGGTCAGGCTGGCATCGACACTGGCCTCAATATGGGCTTTCGATGTGTCGTAGTGCTTGACCCGCGCCCCAGCATGGCGGCCCGCATCAACAACAATATCGCACTTCGTCACGATCTTCATCTTCGGGCGCAGCGACGGGTTCTGCCGCAGAGCCGCCCCGAGAACCGCTTCTGCGGCGTACCCGCCGTAGATGTCGGCTTGATCGAAGGTCGTGATCCCCTGATTCAGCGCAGACTGAACTTTCGCTTCGACATGAGAAGCCGACGTGTCGGCATCATCAGCCACGCGCCACATGCCATAGATGATGCGGCTAAATTCCAGCGAGTCGGACAGCTTAACCCGTTCCATTACGTGCGTTCTCCCAGGCCAAGCGGCGTTTGCGGTGTGGTATTCGGCACCCGGCCATAGACCTCAGGCAACGAGCAGGTTTCAAGCTGTGGCATCACACGCCTCCCAAAATGTTCGGCCTCGTCGAGATGCGGGTATCCGGAGAAGATGAACGCGCGAATGCCCATCTTTTTATACTCTTCAATTTTAGACAGCACTTGATCGGTCGAGCCAACGAGGGCCGCCCCGCAGCCAGAACGGGCGCGTCCGACCCCAGTCCAAAGGCCCGGTTCAACATAGCCGAACTTATCCGCCAATTCGCGGTTTTTCGCCTGATGCGAAACGCCGAGCGAGGTCGAGTCGAGCGCGCGTTCGCGGATCATTTGACCATATTCATCGTCGAGTTTTGAGACGACATAGTCCGCATACTCGCGCGCTTCCGCCTCCGTATCGCGGACGATCATGTGAACGCGCAGGCCATAATCGAGCGTGCGATCATATCGTTCAGCAACCGCATTGACCGCCTTCATGCGGCCAGCGAGTTCCTCGATCTTCTCCGGCCACATCAGATAAACGTCACAATGCTGGCCACAAAGTTCGAGTGCGGGCGGCGAGTAACCGCCAAAGTAAAGCAGTGGCCCTCCGGTTTGATATGGCTTTGCGGGGTCCGTGGTCACACCTTCGAATTGATAGATCTCGCCTTGGTAGTTGATCTCGTCTTGAGTCCACGCCTGCTTCAAGATTTCAACGACCTCACGAGAACGCTGATACCGATATGCGCTATCTTCCTTTTGACCGGGAAAGTCAGAGCTGATGATATTGACCGTCAAACGCCCCTTAAGCATATGATCGAGGGTTGCAACGGTCCGCGCCAGCATAATCGGCTGCATCTCTCCACAACGAACAGCGGCCAGCAGGTTGATCTTTTCAGTGATCGGCGCACATCCGGCGACGAAGGACAGCGTGTCCTGACCGACTTGATACGACGACGGGCAGAGGACATTTCGAAAGCCTTGTGCCTCGGCAACTTTCACAATCTGAGAACAATGCTCCCAACTGGACCGGAGGGCACCGTCCGGCACACCGAGAAACTGATAGTCATCAGAACAGAGCGCCGAAAACCACGCGACTTCAGCGCTGGACAGGTCTGCCGATGTGACAGGTACGACGGTCATTGACGGTGTCTTTCATTCCCCTTGATCTTTCTTGCGTAGCACTCGAATTTATGTAGATCAATGGTGTATCAATTTTGATCCAGCGCCTTTCGATAAGGACTCCGACGAGCCGGTGAACCAAGCCACGCAAGATACCAACGCCCTGCCAAAGTTTATCCAGATCAGCGAGTTTCTGATCCGGGAAATCGCCGCAGGCCGTCTGATCGATGGCACGCGTCTCGCGCCCGAAAGAGACATGGCGACCGAACTCGGCGTGTCGGTTGGAACCTTGCGAAAATCGCTGAAAGAGCTGGAAAGAAAGGGATTGCTTGAGCGTATCCAAGGCTCTGGCAACTACATCCGGCAGGGCAATATCGAGGACAGTGTCTACGCGATGTTCCGATTGGAACTCCGCGAAGGCGGCGGCTTGCCCCGTGCTGACGTTTTGGACGTAACACTTTGCAAAAAGCCACCCGACCTCCCCTCATTCGGCACAGCGAAAAAAGCCTCGCGCATCCGCCGGCTTCGCTATTTGAATGAAACAATCGTCGCAGTTGAGGAAATTTGGCTCGATGCTGATGCGGGAATCGTCACCGCCGAAGGCCTGTCAGACTCGCTTTATCACCACTATCGAACCAAGCTCGGGCTTTGGATCTCACGCGCGGAAGATCAAGTCGGTATTGGTGAGGTGCCAGATTGGACTCCCGAGTTGTTTTTGCTTGATCCCGGTACAGTAACAGGGTTCGTCGAACGATGGAGTTGGTCGGAAGCGCCCACGCCGATAGAATACTCAAGAACGTGGTTCGATACGGATCGCTGCCGCTACGTCCAACGTCTGAAATAGAGCGCTATGAAAAAGACAATCCAATACGGCATGATCGGCTGTGGCATGATGGGCCACGAGCATTTACGCAATATCGCCTTGCTCGAAGGCGCATCGGTCACAGCAATCTTCGAGCCGGATACTGAAATGGCACGGACCGCTCTTGAGACCGCACCGGGCGCGCGATTGGTTGACAGCTTAGACGACCTTCTCGCTCAACCCGATATCGATTGTCTGGTCATCACCAGTCCGAACTACTGTCACTTCGAACAATTGCAACAGATCGCCGCGTCGCGCCCTCTTCCGGTCCTTGTAGAGAAGCCGTTATTCACGGACGCTGCTGACCTTGCGGCGCTCGAAGCATTTGAAAGCAGCTATCCCGCGCCCGTCTGGGTGGCGATGGAATATCGATACATGCCGCCCGTCGCGGCCTTTGTCGAAGCCGTAGACCGCGCCACTGGTGGCATCAAGATGCTGACGATCCGAGAACATCGGTTTCCGTTTCTGAGCAAAGTCGGAGACTGGAATCGTTTCAACGCAAAAACCGGCGGGACGTTCGTTGAGAAGTGCTGTCACTTCTTTGACCTGATGCGCCTCATTATCGACGCCGAACCAACTCGCGTGATGGCAAGCGCCGCGCAAGACGTAAACCACCTTGACGAAGTCTATGACGGTGAAACTTCAGACATTCTCGACAATGGCTATGTCATTGTCGACTTTGCGAATGGTGCGCGGGCGATGTTGGAATTGTGTATGTTCGCCGAGGGCGCGGAATATCAGGAAGAAATTATCGGCGTGGGCCCGATTGGAAAATTAGAGGCCAAAGTACCGGGTCCAGGACGATTTTGGCCAGAACACCTAGGCCCGGCCCCGACGCCGCTGCTCATCGAAAGCCCCCGCAACCCCCAAGGGCCGATCGTTAGTGAAATCCCTGTCGATCCCGCGCTGCTGGACGCAGGCGACCATAACGGTGCGACATTCTATCAGCATCAGTTGTTCCTCGCGGTCGTGCGTGGGGAACGGGATACCCCCGATGTGTCGATGAGCGACGGTAAAAAATCCGTCCTGATGGGAATGGCAGCACAAGAGAGCGCAAAAACCGCAAAGATCATTGACTTGTCGTGGTCATAAGGCTGCCTATCGATGTTTATTTGGCCTCTTCCTTCAGTTCTGCCCACCATGAAGGCATCGCGATCCGCTTGCTGCATGAACCTACCGTCCCGAAAAATTGCTGACTGACAGCTATGGGTTACTCCTTGCCCTCCTCATGGTCGCTGACTAATGGCAGCTACCGGATCGTCCGCCGCCGTCAAATTGCGGCTGCCCGATTTCGGCGATGGGGTTTTGAACCGGCTTAACCTGCTGCCTCAAATGCCGTCGAAACGATCTGTGCCATTGCGATGTATGAACGGCTGCTCTCAGGGTTTGAGGGTTAAACGCCAATCATTTCTTTCGAGGGTATATGAAGGACGGACTGATGTAACCCGGTTGAATGCCAAGTTTACTCCGAACGCGACAACCGGATTTTACGGCTTTGTTCATTGCCTTGAAGACCTTGCGGTTTTCGTGCTTGTAGCGTTTTGCCTTCTTGATGAACCGGTCCGGCATCTCCGCATTCTTCCGATAAGGGTCGAACAGCGGATCAAAATAGAGCCCGGCAAGTTTCATCGCGTCGTCAGAGTCGCCGATCCTCGCATCCAACATGTTTGCAATACAGGTGCAGACCTTTATCGCTTCGCTGCCCTCGCTGGTAGACATACCGCGTCGGCGCAGCGACCCACTACAGGCATCAACCAACTTTCGCGCCTCGCGCGATGAAGGAACCGGATCAACCTCCTCATCAACTTCGCGCTGCGCACCAAGCGGACTCATAGGAGCAGCAATAGCAACATTCGTTACGACCGCATTCGGAGCGTTCCCCGCCGGATCGGCATCGCTTTGGGGAATCGCAAACGTATAGAGACCAGCAGCAGCGACGCAGGTCAGCAGAGCAACAGCGACGAGTCTTTCCGCACTCATATTGATAACCTCTTTGCTTACTTACCGCCGAAGGGCACGCTGAAGTCGATGCTGCCAGAGTGATCGTCGGCTTCGCCAACCCGAACATTGTAATTCAGCGATCCGATGACCGGACCGAAGTCATACACAAGCTGTGCGCCAAGGGTCAGGCTGTCTGCCTGAGCGCCCCGCCCTTCGCGACTGAAACTGTTGTTCGGCGACGATTGAGCCTGCGCCGTGACCGTGATCGGATCGGTGTCCAACTCGCGGGTGTAAAGCGCCTTGGCCCGGAAGACGATCGGCATGTCTTCAAAGTTGAGATCGCCAGCTTCTAGGAAAGCACCCAAGCTAACGCGGGTCGAGCTGTTATCCAGATCGGAGGTATAATTGACCGCCGTCGCCGCCCAACCGCCTTCGTCGTATCTGTCAATGCTCGTCGACCAGTGATCAATCGAAGCAATCGGACCTGCAGCGACTGTATCGTACTTCAATGCACGGTAGCCGACCTCAAGCGAGGCACCAAAAACGCTGCCGTCCGTCTCGCCAGAATTCCGGATCGTCGCCTCGCCAATCTGCGTGAGTCGGGACACATCATCATAGTCAACCGAGCCGAAGGTGATCGACGCATTGCCAAACACATCGGCGACGTCCGCCCCGGCAAACACCGTTCCGTAAATCGCCGAGCCATCAACATCGATACTGGTTTCACTCATGGCACCAGAGATGTCTTGATACCCCGCCGCCGCGCCGACCGAAAAACCATTGCCCAGGTGATACGTCGCACCAATGGTGCCGTTCAGTCGCAGCGATCCATGACGACCTTCGCCCGACAATTCATTCCAAGTCGATGATCCAATCCCTGCGGAGACAAACGGCGCCCAACCCTTCCGAGCGATCCGTTCAGCCGTAACCTGAGCACGGCCCGCATTCGCAATCTCACGACCGGAAGCAATGGTACTCAAAGGCAGTCCAGACACCTGTACCGGCGCATTGATGACGCCAGAAACTTGATCCGCGAAAAGCTCTTGCGCCGTCTCCGACAGATTGACGCCATTCAAAAAGAGTGCGTCTCCGATGAACGCATCCGATACCGCATCGCATGGGTACAATTCAGCATCATCTAAGCATTGCTCTGCTTGGGAAATATCTGCTGATAGACCAAACCGTGCTGGGTCACGAATGACCTCTGCCATCAAAGCGTTCTGGTCGATCACAACCACATTATCTTGACCATCGAGAAGCGTTGAGAGGCTCTCATTGAACCGGTCGGTTCCTTCGGTCCTGAATTCAGACACGATTTCGGGATTGGCAATGATCGCTTCGAAACCTGCGCGCAAATATGCGCTGTAATTATCCTCAACAGCTAAAGGATCGGCGGCTTGCGCGATGGCGAGCTGCTCATCCAAAAAGGCGATACCGTCGGCTGCACCAGTAATATCTCCAGCAATCTCGGGCATCGCACCGACATCGAACAAGTTTGCAACCACCACCAATCCAGCGTCTGCATCACGCAAGGCAATCGCGCCTGTGGCAATGTTTTCTGCGGCGCTGACAGCGATTTCTTCTCGGTATTCTTCCTCAATCACCACCAAGGATTCGTACGCTTGAACGTTTCCTGAAAGATCGCGGGCGATGTTGGCGAGATGACGAATATCCCAAGAACCACCGTTCATCAGAACAACTGAATTGGCTGCCCATCCGCGGGTGGAGTCGTCAAGAAGACCGGGACGATCCGAACCAAAAATATCAACCGTTTCATCCCCTTGCGTGTACCGAATTCCCGCAGTCGAAGAGGTCCCGGTGATCGAATCTAAAATATCGAAGGTCGAAGAGAACCCTGCCGCAAAGTTCAATCCAGTTTCTGGAACGATATCACTGCCAGGCTGCAAGGAAGGCTGAGAGGGGTTGGTGTCGCCATGCCCGAGCGTACGCGAGACCAGCGTGCCCCAATTGTGCGCTTGCCCACCCGTCTCGTCCCGATTGGTAAAGCGATCTCGACGATCACCCAATTCTTCGTCAGGCTCAGCAAAAATTGTATTGGCACTGACGTATTGGCCCGCATCCAAGTACCGGTCGCCAAAAACGATGACGCGGCTAAATTCACTCGCATAAGCGGCGACGCTCAAAGAAAGTGTTGCTGCGCCTGCCATAAGAATGGCGCGAGTGGATATGATTTTCATGGTAAACCCCAAGTAACGATATTCAAATTCACGCCGATTGAGCGCGTTTGACTTAACGTGTACGGATTTTACCCTACGAAATCGTGAAGTTGCAGCGAGACCTCTTCACCCTCTATTCGCTAAAGCACCCAAAGCACATATTTTTCAATAGCTTAAAAATTCAAATGTAAACGTCTAAAACTTTACCGATTACACAGCGCCCTCTCAACCTCCGCTGTGTTCAACAGTTGCCCCATCCCGCCAGCGGCTCTATGGTGCGCCGCAACGAAAACAGCGTGTTTGACGCGCTCCCCTAGAACGAGGGCTTCATGAACGAGGAATGCTTGGGAACGCTGCCACCGATTGACGACGGCATCCCCTCGCCAAAGCCTCTGCAACGATGCTGACCAGCAATTTATTCGCCCTCTCGCAGCGATTTATCATCAGGCAAGCAGGCAAGACCCGACGCATCGGCGCGGGTGCCATCGAAACCGGATGAAATGTAAACGACGCGAGATCGGCAACCTCCAACCCGCCGAAAGGGAACACCGATGGCCAAAACGTCTAACCCCGACATCATCTACACCAAGGTCGATGAAGCTCCTGAACTGGCCAGCGCCTCTTTGTTGCCCATCATCCAGCGGTTTGCCGCGGCGGCTGACATTTCGGTTGGGACAAAAGACATCTCGCTGGCGGGGCGTATCCTTTCGAAATTCCCCGAAGCCCTGAGCGAAGACCAGCAGATCGACGATCACCTCGCCGAGTTGGGCGATACCGTCAAAACGCCAAGCGCCAACGTCATCAAGCTGCCGAACATCTCTGCCTCGGTGCCACAGCTCGTCGCCGCGATCAAAGAGCTGCAAGGCAAAGGATTCGCGATCCCGGATTATCCGGAAACACCTCAAACCGATGCCGAGAAAGAAACCCGCGCACGTTACGACACGTTGAAAGGGTCGGCGGTAAACCCCGTTTTGCGTGAGGGCAACTCCGACCGCCGCGCCGCCAATGCCGTCAAGAAATTTGCTCAGGCCAACCCACACCGCATGGGTGAATGGACCGCCGATAGCAAGACGCGCGTCGCTTCGATGGATGGCAACGACTTCCGCTCCAACGAAGTTTCGGCAACGCTCGACAAAGCCGCAACCGCGAAAATTGTGCTCGAAACCGCCGATGGAGAAACCGTTCTTAAGGAAGGCGTTTCTTATCCAGCGGGCACCGTGGTCGATGCGACCTTCATGTCCGCCAAGGCGCTTGGCACTTTCCTCGCTGATGAGATCACGAAGACAAAAGCCGAAGGCACGCTCTTTTCGCTCCACCTCAAAGCGACGATGATGAAGGTCTCCGACCCGATCATCTTCGGCCACGCTGTCAAGGCATGGCTCGCGCCGGTCTTCGAAAAGCATGGCGACAAGCTGAATGCCTTAGGCGTCAGCGGCAATGCAGGCCTCGGCACCCTGCTCGAAAAGGTATCGGGTGAGCCAGAAATCTTGGCCGCCATCGACGAAGTCACAGCGACACGCCCGCCCATGTACATGGTGGACAGTGACAAGGGCATCACCAACCTGCATGTGCCCTCCGACGTTATCATTGACGCTTCGATGCCCGCCCTGATCCGCGCGGGTGGTAAGGGCTGGGGGCCGGACGGGAACGAGGCCGATACGGCCTGCGTCATTCCGGACAACTCTTATGCTCCAATCTATGATGAGACGGTCGCGTTCTTCAAAGCGAACGGCAAGCTGAACCCTGCGACTGCGGGCACCGTCCAAAACCTCGGTCTGATGGCGCAAAAAGCTGAAGAGTATGGCTCGCACCCGACGACATTCGAGATCCCAGCGGACGGCACCGTCAAAATGATCCTCGACGACGGAACAGTCTTGCACGAGCATAAAGTCGAAAAGGATGACATCTGGCGCTCGGCATCCACGCGCAAGGCCCCCATTGAAGACTGGGTTAATCTTGCCATCTCCCGCCAGAAAGCCACCGGCTACCGCTCGATTTTCTGGTTGGATGCGACCCGCGCGCACGACGCCGAGTTGCTCGCCTATGTCAAACCGATCCTCGAAGCCCAAGGCGTGGCCGATAAATTCGAGATCATGGCCCCGCGCGAGGCAACCCGCGCGTCGCTGGAAACGATCACAAAGGGCGAGAACACCATCGCGGTATCCGGCAATGTGCTGCGCGATTACCTGACCGACCTCTTCCCGATTCTTGAACTGGCAACTTCGGCCAAGATGCTCTCCATCGTAAAGCTGATGCAGGGTGGCGGCTTGTTTGAAACCGGTGCGGGCGGGTCGGCCCCGAAACACGTTCAACAGTTGCAGGCCGAAAACCACCTGCGTTGGGACTCGCTGGGCGAGTTTTGTGCGCTGGGCGAGAGCTTCAACTTCCTCGCGGATGCAAAAGGTAACGCCAAAGCGCGTGTGCTCGGTGACGCCGTTGAGGTCGCAACCCAAGGCATTCTCGACAATGACCGTTCGCCAAGCCGCAAGGTCGGCGAGCCGGATAACCGCGACAGCCACTACTGGTTCGCCCGGTACTGGGCCGAGGCGCTCGCGGCGCAAACCGACGACGCTGCACTGGCGGAGGAGTTTACCCCTCTCGCAAAAGCGCTGGCCGAAAATGAAGCGGCCATCGTCGGCGAATTAGCGGCGGCCCAAGGCAATGCTGCGGATACTGGCGGCTACTACCATGCCGACCCGGTAAAGCTGGCCGCAGTCATGCGCCCCAGCAAAACGCTGAACTCCATCATTGATGCGGGAGCATAACGATGTCCAAGATTAAAGTAGAAAACCCCGTTGTCGAACTCGACGGCGATGAAATGACTCGCATCATGTGGGACTTCATCAAGAAAAAGCTGATCGTCCCCTATCTCGACATTGATCTGAAGTACTACGATCTCGGCATTCAAGCCCGTGACGACACCAACGATCAAATCACCATTGATGCTGCGGAAGCGATCAAGAAGCACGGTGTCGGCGTCAAATGCGCGACCATCACACCCGACGAACAACGCGTCGAAGAATTTAATCTCAAAGAAATGTGGCGTTCGCCGAATGGCACGATCCGTAACATTCTTGGCGGTGTGATTTTCCGCGAACCGATCATCTGCTCGAACGTTCCACGCCTTGTTCCCGGCTGGACCCAGCCCATCGTCGTGGGACGTCACGCCTTTGGCGATCAGTACAAGGCGACCGACTTCCACTATCCCGGCAAAGGCAAACTATCGATCAAATTCGTCGGAGAAGATGGCGAGACCATCGAGCGCGAGATGTTCGATGCGCCCTCCGCCGGTGTCGCAATGGGCATGTACAACCTCGACAAGTCGATTATCGATTTTGCCCGCGCGTCGCTGAACTACGGCCTCAACCGTGGCTGGCCGGTTTATCTCTCAACCAAAAACACCATCCTGAAAGCCTATGATGGCCGCTTCAAAGACTTGTTCCAACAGGTCTTTGAGGAAG
>CAZXMX010000063.1:0-15607 GCA_964641645.1 uncultured Neomegalonema sp. | reverse complement strand
ATTGACGAACCTTCGGTTACCGCCGCGGCACCTGCTCCGGCTTACACGACCACCTATGTTGCACCGGCACCTGCCGCTGCACCGACGCCCGTTGCTCCAACGTCAGCGACGGTTGGAATTGGTGGCTTCGGTGTTTCCGTCCCTGTTCCGACGATCAGCGTACAATAAGAGACTTTGAATCGAGCTCCCCCGGCACGTGTCGGGGGAGCTTGCACCGTATCGAGCCATCGCCGTTATTTCTTCTTCGCCAGATCGGCGCAGGCTTTGTATCTTGGGCAGCCGATCATATGATCGTTCACCATCCCCATCGCTTGCATGACAGCATAGACGATGGTGGGGCCGCAAAATTTGAAGCCATCTTTCTTAAGCTGCTTTGAAATTTTGACGGACAACTCTGTTTGCGCGGGAACATCGGCCATCGTTTTCATACGATTCTGGATCGGTTTTCCATCAACATGCTTCCAGAGGTAATCGCTAAAGCTCTCGGTTTCCGAAATCCGTAAGTACGCTTGGGCATTCCCAATCGTCGCGACGATCTTCCCGCGATGGCGCACGATGCGTTCGTCCGTCACCAATCGTTCGATTTCCTTATCGCCGTATCGTGCGATGACCTCCGGCTTGAAGCCTTCAAAAGCATCACGAAATCCGTCGCGTTTTCGGAGGATCGTGATCCAAGCCAGCCCGGCCTGAAATCCGTCGAGCATCAGCTTTTCATAAAGTGTCCGCGAGTCGAACTGCGGGACGCCCCATTCTTTGTCATGATAGTCGACATAAAGCGGATCGTCGCCGCACCAGTCACACCGTTTCGTTTTCGCCATGTCGAGCCCTCCGTTTGGATGGGAACGTGATGCGAACTTTCTGCGGCGTCAAGTGATTGCTCCTGTTATCGGCCCAGACGAGCCTCTAACGATTTCAAGCGCGCATATGCTGGGTCGATATCATAATTGGCACCGACAACATGGCCCTGCCCGACCAGTTCGAAAATTTCGACCGCGCCAACTTTGCCTTTCAGTGCAGAATAGGCTCGTTGCGATTCATTGGCCCAGCCAGCGTCTTTCGTGCCATAGGCCAATAGGATCGCGTACTCCCTCCAATCGCGGGGAATAATCTGACCGCCCATCGCGCCGGGCATGGTGATAAACCCGCGAAAAGCATCTGGCGCAGCCCGCGCGAAACGAAAGGCGGCGCGACCCCCATTGCTCACCCCCGAAATAAGGCCTCGACCCTCAATGGGTTCTTTTCGGGTCAAGCCATCGATAAGCTCGCGAGCATCGGCATTCGTAAATTGAAAAAATCGACGACGCGGGAGACCGATCGGTAGGATGACATGATGGTCCTGATAGACGGCCTCCGGCGTATAGACCTGATCATAGTATTCAGCGATGCCTCGATTGGCATCACCGCCACCAAAACATAACAACATTGGGGCTTTATCGCTGCCAGCATAGCGCACGAGATACTGAATCCGCTGGGCTCCGACCCTCACGCTTTTCAACGTTAGGCGATCTTGCGCAACAGTCGGCGTAGCGGCCAAAGCGGCGAGTCCAGCGAACGTCTGGCGGCGGGTAATCATAATTTCTCCTTCGCGGTGACGATCTATCGTGGACAGTCGGCGCGACTGCGTCAAATATCTCCTCATCAAACGGGAGTGACCACTATGCCGATCAAGGCCTGCGTTTTCGACGCTTATGGCACGTTATTCGATGTTGCGGCTGCGGCGCGCGAAGCAGCAGCAGCCCCCGGCGGTGAGCGGTTGGCGGAGTGCTGGCCTCAACTAGCGGAAATTTGGCGGCTGAAGCAGCTAGAATATTCTTGGCTGCGCGCGGTCGCCGATGATTACAAACCGTTTTGGGAGGTCACGCAGGATGGCCTCGATTACGCATTGGCATCGTTGAAGATTGATGATCCGGCCATGCGAGAAACTCTGCTCGGTCTCTATCAGCGGCTCTCCGCCTATCCCGAGGTACCCAAGATGCTGGCGGCCCTGAAAGAAAATGGGTTTAGCACAGCCATCCTATCGAATGGCTCGGACGATATGTTGGATTCGGCCATTGAGAGCGCGGGAATCGGCGATGTCCTCGATGCCTCATTGTCGGTCGAAGCTGTTGGCGTCTTCAAACCGCACCGCAAGGTTTACGAGTTGGTTGGTGCGCGCATGGATGTCGAGCCCGCTGAAGTCGCGTTCTTCTCATCGAATTGTTGGGATGCCACCCATGCCAGCGCCTTCGGCTTTCAGACGATTTGGGTGAACCGCGCAGGCAACCCCCTCGATGCCGTTGGCGCAGCGCCTGCCCATATCGTCAGTGACCTGTCTGCTGCGGCGGCCCTTGTCGAGGGGATGTGAGCGGCCTCAGCGAAGGCAACCGCCTTGGGATAATCCTGATGATCAGCGCGATGACGGGCTTCGCGCTGGCCGATACGCTGATCAAGTGGTCGTCAGAAACCGCTGCAGGCGGAGCCGGTACCGGGCAGATCATGGTCTATCTGGGGATCAGCGGCTTAGTTCTATTCGGCGGGACGATGGCCTATTCGGGTGAGCGCCTCTCTCGACATACGCTGTTTGACGGAATGGTCCTTTTCCGCACCTTTGGCGACATCATTGGGGTGATTGGTGTGACGACATCACTGACCCTCATGCCCGTGGGCGATGTCTCAGCGATCCTGCAAATACAACCGATCGTCGTGATGCTCGGTGCCGCTTGGTTCTTGAAAGAACAGGTAACGGCGCACCGGTGGATCGCCGTTGGTGTCGCTTTCCTTGGCGTTATGATCATCGTGCGCCCCGGTTTGGAAGCCTTTCATCCGGCGTCGGCCTTCGTCTTGCTTGGGGTGCTCGGCTTGTCGATCCGCGATCTGGGAACGCGAGCGCTGGACGCTTCCCATTCCAGCGTCGTTGTCTCCATGATCGGATGTGTCGCACTGATTCCGTTTGGAATTTTGATCCATTTTATTCAGGGCGCGGTGGTGGATACCTCTGTTGAAACCAATGTCATCCTGCTCCTCGCGAGCATCACCGGTGTCGTCGCCTATTATGCGATTACCCATGCCATGCGGCTCGGTGAGGTCTCCGTGGTGGCACCGTTCCGGTATTCCCGCATCATTGCTGCATTTGTGGTCGCATATCTAATTCTGGGAGAGCGGCCAGATTTATGGACCTTAGGCGGGTCGGCGATTGTCGTGGCAGCAGGGATTTGGGTTTTGATGAGCGAGCGCCGTACGCTCTAAGGTCGCAAACGCCTGTCGCCGCGTCGCTGAAAATCTTCCTTTCGAAGAGGCGTTCGGCCATTCTCTCAGCAATTCTGATCGAGGATAATGGCGATGAAGACTCATGCACGGGCGGTGGTTGTTGGTGGCGGCGTCGTAGGCTGTTCGATTGCCTATCACTTGGCCAAGGCGGGCTGGACGGATACGGTTCTGCTGGAACGCGATGAGCTGACCGCTGGGTCGACATGGCATGCGGCGGGTTTGTTGCCGTATTTCAACATGAGCTTTGCGACCACGCATATCCACGATTACTCGATCAAACTCTATAAGGCGCTCGAAGAAGAGACGGGCCTGAATGCCGGGTTCTCCGTGGTCGGCAACCTGCGGATGGCCCAAACTCAAGAGCGCATGGACGAGTACATGGTCTACGCGACCACCGCCGAGACCTGCGATGTGCCGTATGAATGGCTGACGCCGGAACAAATCAAATCTCGTTGGCCTTTGGTGCGCACCGAAGACCTCAAGGGTGCGATTTATCACCCGACCGACGGCTACATCAATCCAGCGGACGTCTCTCAGGCGATGGCCAAAGGCGCGCGGATGAACGGCGTCGAGATTGTCCGCCGTGCTCAAGTTGATGGCTATCGACGCGAGGGCGATGAATGGGTCGTCGAAGGCCGGATCATGGCGGAGCGTGGGAACTCTTTGATCGGCACCGAAGAGACGTTTGAAATCCGCTGCGAGCATGTCATCACGGCGACGGGCAACCACGCACAACGCACCGCGGCGATGGTGAACACCTACATTCCTGCGATTCCTGTCGAACACCAATACATCGTGACCGAGCCGGATGCGGCTTTGCAGGAATGGCGCAAAGAGAACGGGGAGCATCCCGTACTCCGTGATGCCGATGCGAAATGGTACGTGCGCGAGGAACGTGGCGGTTGGATTCTCGGCCCGTATGAGCGCAATGCGCCGGCATGGGCGACTTGGGGTGTCCCAGAGAACTTCCGGGCCGATCTGTTGCAGCTTGATTTGGAGCGGATTGAGGAAGAATACGGATCGTTCATTCACCGGATTCCGTCTTCAGAAGAATGTGGTCTGAAAGACGATTTCAACGGCCCGATCTGCTACACGCCCGACGGCAACCCTCTTATCGGCCCTGCACCGGGCATTGATAATTTCTGGTTCGCGGAAGGCTTTTCCTTCGGCATTACCGCTGCGGGCGGGGCCGGGTATTACCTGTCGCAATTGATCACCGAGGGTGAAGCCGAGATTGATATGTGGTCGCTCGACCCACGTCGCTTTGGCAAATGGGTGAACCGCAACTACGCGGTGAAGAAGAACGAAGAATCCTACGAGCACGTCTATATTCTGCACCACCCAGATGAAGAACGCCCAGCGGCGCGGCCTTTGCGAACCGCGCCAGCTTATGATCGCATGAAAGCGGCGGGCGCGCAGTTCGGGCAAGCGAACGGATGGGAGCGCCCGAACTACTACGGTCCGAAAGACGCTCCTCAGAGCTTCGACCACGACTCGCGGTCGTTCCGTCGCGGCGAATGGTGGCAATACGCGAAGGCCGAAGCCGAAGCCGTTCGCGAAGGCGTTGGGTTGTTCGACGCGACCGCTTTCACCAAGCACATGGTGAAAGGCCCGGGTGCGACGGCTTTCTTGGATTGGCTGACGTGTAATAAGCTGCCGAAGATTGGACGCATCAACCTGACCTATGCGCTCTCAGTCGCCGGAACAGTGCGTACTGAATTCACAATCGTTCGCCTGTCCGAAGATAGTTATTACCTCGTCTCGGCGGGCGCGGCGCAAGCATATGACAGCGACTATCTGATGAAGATGGCCGCAAGCAAACGCGACGAAATGGGTTGGATCGAGGTGCAAGACGTCTCAACGCAATGGGGCGTTTTTGCACTTGCCGGTCCAAAATCCCGCGAGCTGATGGAGGCGATTGTCTACGCCGAAAATCCAAAAGCAGAGTTCGTCAACAAGGCCTTCCCCTGGCTTTCGGCCAAGACCATCGACCTGGGCATGTGCCCGACCCACGCGATCCGGGTTGCCTATACCGGCGAGCTGGGGTGGGAGCTGCACCATCCCATCGAAATGCAAAACTACCTCTACGACCGGATTATGGCGGCGGGTGAACCGCTCGGTCTGAAGCTCTGCGGCGGGCGGGCGCAAAACTGGCTTCGCATTGAAAAATCTTACCGCGCCTTCGGCACCGACCTGGGCCGAGACGCGACGCCGCTGGAAGCGGGCCTCGACCGTTTTGTCGATCTATCTAAGGACTTCAAAGGCAAGGCTGCAATGGAAGCCACTGGCATCCGCAGCAAATGTGTCACCGTCCTGATCGACGGCCCAACCGATGCTGACCCGTGGGGCCGCGAAGCGGTGTACCTACCTGACGGCCAAACCCGCGTGGGTCGCCTGACATCGGGTGGATACTCGGTCCATTTCGGCAAACAGATTGGCCTAGCTTACGTGAAGCCGGAACATGAAGCGGTTGGGACCAAACTAAAAGTTCGTATGTTTAAGGATCTTTGGGATTGCGAAGTCGTTGAGGACAGCCCCTACGATCCGAAGAACGAAACGATCCGGATAAACGCACCGGGTGCGTAAGGCGCGCGTTTTCTGGTGGGTAGGGACGGCGTTGTTAGCGGCTGCTGTTGGATTACTCTTTTTGGAGCAACCTGCAGCGCTCTGCGTGTCACTCTTGGTGGCAGGGCTTATCGTCAGCTTTGTCGCGCAAACACTCGAATTGTGCGAGACCGGCTGGACTGCCGATGCGGTCGATCACTACGCCCAAACAGTCGCTCTCGGGGCCTTTGCAACGGCATTTTTCTTTCACCACATTTTGTGGGTCTTAGTAGCCTGCCTCGTATGCGGATTGCTCGCTGTTTTCATCTCCTTTGGGGCTCAATCAGTGGGTCACTGGGGTGAGACGAAAGAGTTACTGCAACGATGGAAAGCCCGAAAAACACGCAGATAAATTTCTTCAGCTTTGCCGTGGACACTCAGGAGAAGCCACCAAGCTGCTCAAGCGAGTCGGCCACTGGTTGCGTGTGAAAGTTCAACTCAGCTGTGTCGTGTTGATCGTTCGATAAAGCGACTCCTTAGGTATCAGCCCAAGCCGTCCGTCTGCTGGTCCATTATTCAGCGACGAAGGTTCTCAATTCGCAGCATAGAAATAATAAGCATCCTTATGATTTTACGAAATTTTTCTATTTGACAATAATCGACTTTACGCCTCGGAACGCGGTACGCTGACGAGTATCAATTTTAGAATTCTGGTGCAGGCGCGCATCTGGTGCCGCGAACGTCTCATTTTGATGCAGATCTGATTGATGGGTGCTTGCAGCATCCATCAGACCCTGCGTAACTTACGCCATCACCGAGTTTTTGAGATTGAAAACCCAAATTCTCGTGATGGATCGTAGCGAATTCTAACGAGGACTGAAATGACGACGTTTTTGATGATCATTTTTGTTGCAGCAGTAGCCATCGGGGGCATGATCCTCGGTTGGTTGGCGCGCGCGCAGCAATTTGGCTTCAATAGCGACGTTGATCTGATCGATCGGGGCGAGGTCGAGGATCCGAAAAACGGAGACTGACGCCAATGTATACCTTTATGATGATCGTGCTCACGCTTCTCACCGTGTTGGGGTCAGCAATGCTTGGGTGGCTGGCAAGGCGATACGCCCTTGGTGGACGCTGCGGTCCATTCGGGAGCGACGAGCTTGCCAACTCCCTGCCCGATGATCGTGGTTTGGCGGGCGGCGCGATTGGAACAGTTGCTGCGGGAACGGCTGCGGTAGGATTTGCCGATAGCGAAGCAAGCGCGAAGCCAATGGACGGCGTATCTTCAGGCTCACGTGGCGGAACAACAGCAAAATTTGCTTCGAGTACGGGTATAGATACCCTCTCAAGCGACCATGGGGCAGGGACAGATCGATCAAGTTTGGCCGGTTCAAGCGCCTCGACGACGGCTTCCTCTCCGAGCCAGTCAGCAACGTCTTCCGCGTCAACTGGTTCTTCAAACGCGGGCGCGACGACCAGCAAGGCCGAATGGTTCGATGGTGATGCGGGTGGCAATAAAAGTCCATCCGCAATAGGGAACGGTTCGACCGCAACGGCATCCGCTGGGGCGGTAGGCGGCGTTGCCGCAGCAGCGAAGCTCGTTTCCGGTGCCTCAGATGATACTAGTTCAGATCCGAAAGGCTCTGGTTCGTCGACCGCTGTCACGCGTGACACCACTGCAAACGGCGGCAAGGCCGATTCATCTGATCCAACGGCGACCGCAAGGTCGGCGGAAGCTTCAACGAGCACCGCCAGCAACAAAACATCAGCGCGAACCTCTTCTGATGCCAATACGGCTGGAGCAGCGAGCGCATCTTCGAGCAGCACCTCGAGCGCTTCAACATCACCGGATAGCCCGACCCGCAGTACAACTAGCGGATCAAGCGATAGCAGCAGGGATTCCGGGACCAGCTCAGCGGTTCAAGCCAAGTCGACTGGCTCGGGGACGTCGGCAGGGACAGGAGCGACGGCGCGGGATCATTCCGATGCGAGCGCGGATCGTCCGAAGGCTGCACCTGCCTCATCAGCTACCACGGGGCAGCCATCCAATTTTGCCAAAGATGGATCGACCAGTCACGGGTCCTCTTCGGACAGCGGCTCTTCATCATCCTCCGCTCCTCTCGCTGGAGCTGGGTCGGTTCACGGCAAAGACGCGGCAGCAGATGGTGATGACGGGGGCGTCGCTCTCGTCGATATTCCTTCCAGCCTTTCTGCCGAAGAAGCCGAAGCAGAGCGGTTGTTGGACTCGGATGAAGAGATTGCAGCGCCCGCCAGCCGGTTGGATGCCCCTCGCTCCGGACAAAGCCCGGATGATCTCACGAAGATCAAAGGCATCGGTCCGAAAATTGACGGTCAGCTCAATGATCGAGGCATCTACTACTATGACCAGATTGCCAATTTCTCAGGGTCCGATCTCGCCTGGGCCGACCGCGAGCTTGGTTTCAAGGGTCGTGCCGTTCGGGATCGCTGGATTCCGCAAGCACGCGGGTTGATGGATGCTTCGGCGCTGGACGGTTCTGACCAAAAGGCTGCGGCATCTGCTGATAAAACTGCGAGCTCTGAACTAGCGGCATCCCAAGCCGAAGTTCGGCAATTGCGGACCCGCTTAGGTTTGAATCCCGATAGCGGTAGCGGGGCCAATGACCCGAGCAAGAGCGACGCTCAGCGGCTCGAAGCCTCGCAGCAAGAAGCCCGCGAGCTTCGTCAGCAGCTCTGGTCGAAAGAGCAGGCGGAGAAAGCCAGCTCACAATCCAGCACAGAAGCCGGAACCAGTTCGGCAGAGGGCGACACAGCGGCTGGGCTTGGTAGCTTCGGCGCATTAAGCGCCGAGGAAGATGAGGCAAAACGGATGATTGCCTCCGGTTCGGCACCAAAAGCCGCGTCCAACCGCCTCGATGCCCCGACTCCCGGGTTTGATCCAGACGATCTGACAAAGATTCGTGGCATCGGCAAGCCAACTCAATCGCGCCTCAATCGCAAAGGCATCTATTACTACGATCAGATTGCAGGATTCACAGCGCCGGACCTCGCTTGGGCCGACAAAGAGATGAACCTCGAAGGCCGCGTGGTCAGCGACCGATGGATTCCACAAGCAAAGCAACTCGCCGGCGAGACAGACGACGATGCTGGCGGCGCTCTCGCAAAAAGTGGTGGTGGAGCGGCAATAAGTGCTGCGGCGGCGAGCGGTTCCGATGACACCGACGACGGTTCAGAAGGCGAGTCCCTCGTCGACGTGCCGAATGCCCTGACACCTGAAGAGGCCGAAGCCGAGCGCCTGCTGGCATCAGGAGACGAAATCGCGCCGCCAGCCAGCCGGTTGAACGCGCCGCGCAGTGGTCAATCGCCGGATGACCTGACCAAAATCAAAGGCATCGGTCCGAAAATCAACGGCAAACTGAATGATCAGGGCATCTACTACTATGACCAGATCGCCGGTTTTAAAGGGTCTGATCTGGCATGGGCCGACCGCGAGCTTGACTTTAAGGGTCGAGCAGTCCGCGACCGTTGGGTTCCTCAAGCGCGTGGATTGATGGCGTTGTCGGAAGCTGAAGAAGCTGTCGCACCGGCTCCGAAGACGTTGCTGGACAAGCCGATTGAAGGCCGTTCGCCAGATGATCTGACCGCGATCAAAGGCATCGGCAATGTCCTACAAACACAACTGAACGAGAAAGGCATCTACTACTACAGCCAGATTGCCGAGTTCAGTGACAGCGATCAGAAATGGGCCAATGAAACCCTTGGTTTCCCCGGACGGGTTGAGCGCGACAATTGGATCCCGCAAGCACGCGAGCTGGCTTCGTCCGCAGCCGCTGGCAGAACGGCGCGGCGCGGCGTATTGTCTGACGCCGGAAAACAGCTCGACGCAATGTCGGAGAATGCCGAACCCGGCGAGATGTCGGGCGATGAAACCGAAGCGATGCGCTTGATTGAATCGGGAACCTTTGTCGCCGATGAAAGCAACCGCCCCACTTCGTTGCTCCAATCAGCGTCGAACGGGCCTGCTGACGATTTGCAACGGATCAAGGGTGTCGGGCCAAAACTCAATGACCTCTTGAACAGCCTCGGTATCTACTACTTCCGTCAGGTTGCCGAGTTTTCAGCGACAGATATTGCTTGGGTCGATAGCAAGCTACAATTCAAAGGCCGGATCGTTCGGGATCGTTGGGTCGATCAAGCGAAGCGGCTGACCTGAAACTGAAAAACGGCGCATCATCCGATGCGCCGTTTGACTTAGATCGATATTTCTACAGCGCCGAAACGACTGAGATACGCGATTAACCTTCGCGTTGAGCCTTCTTACGAGCCAGTTTACGAGCGCGTCGGATCGCTTCTGCACGCTCTCGAGCGCGGCGTTCTGACGGTTTCTCGTAATGCTGACGCAATTTCATCTCACGAAAGACGCCTTCGCGTTGCATCTTCTTTTTCAGGGCTTTAAGCGCCTGATCAACATTGTTGTCACGGACCAAAACCTGCACGGTTTTCACCACCCTTCGAGTGCGTTAGCGTCACAACAACTCCGATGAGCCGCGCGACGTGTTGAATTCGAGACGCGCTCTATATCAATGAGATGCGCCCTTGTCGAATCGTAGGAGGCAGAAATGTCTGATTATCGTGAAGAAATGACTGATACGGCACGATCACAGAGCGAAATGCCTGAATATCTTCATGAAATCCGTGATGCTGTCCTCGATATTGCCCTTCCGAACGTGCCGTTTGATGGCTGGTCGGAAAAACTGTTCCGGGACGCCGTTGCAGAGGCAGAAGTTGATCCTGCTTCTGCCAAACTCGCATTTCCGAGGGGTGCGGTCGATTTGGCCTCTGAAGCCCACCGCCGCGATGATCGGCGATTTTTGGATCAGATGGCCGAAACCAGCGATGTTCTGCGCGTTCGCGAAAAGATTACCAAAGCGGTGCGGATGAGGCTCGAACTGGCGGGAGAGAGCGAAGAAGCGGTGCGCCGCGCCGCCGCGATGTTTGCTTTGCCACAAAATGCTTCAGAAGGCGCGCGCCTGACCTGGGGTACGGCGGACGCGATCTGGCGAGCCGTCGGTGATCCCTCAACAGACTATAATTGGTACACGAAACGGCTGACACTTTCCGGCGTCTATTCGGCCACCCTGCTCTACTGGCTTGGCGATGCGTCGCTGGATAAAGAGGCGACTTGGCGTTTTCTCGACCGGCGCATTGAAGACGTCATGCGGATTGAAAAGGTCAAGGCGATGGCCCGGAACAATCCGCTGGCCAAGCTGGCGCTCGCGGGTCCACGTGCATTCTTGAGCCGCGTTCGGGCACCGGGTGTGAAGGAAACGCCCAAAAATGTTCCCGTTGGATTTCCGGGGCGAAGCTAAGTCTTCGAGGACAGCCTCGTGACGTGGCCCATCTTCCGACCGGGTCGCGATGCGCCCTTTCCATACAGATGAACACCTTGGGCCTTCGTTGCCAGCGCTTGCCAATCGTCGGCTTCTGAACCGAGGAGGTTCTCCATCACCGCATCTGAGTGGCGATCAGTGGAGCCGAGTGGCCAACCGCAAACCGCCCGGACATGCTGTTCAAATTGGCTGATGGCACAGCCTTCAATGGTCCAATGGCCAGTATTGTGAACGCGGGGCGCGATCTCGTTCACGAGGATTTCTCCATCAGGCAGAACGAACATCTCGACACCCATGACGCCAATGTAATCCAGCGTTTCCACAATCTTTTCCGCGATATCGATGGCGGCATTATGGATCGCGTCGGTGATCGAGGCAGGAACGGTTGTCCGCCGTAAGATGCCATCTTCATGGTCGTTCTCACCGGGGTCGTAACAAGCGATGTCCCCGTTGGCGCCGCGCGCGACAATCACACTGATCTCGCGATCAAACGAGACCAACCCTTCGAGAATGCAAGGCGCTCCATTCATCGCTTCGAGGGCGATTGCCGCGTCATCAAGCGTCTCTACCCGTGCTTGCCCCTTGCCATCGTATCCAAACCGTCGAGTCTTTAGGATCGCAGAACCGCCGACGGCGGCTATTGCTTGATCGAGATCAGAAACAGTGTCCACCGACTGCCATGGCGCCGTGCCGATCCCCTTTTCGTTCAGGAAGGACTTTTCGGCCACCCGATCCTGCGCGATCTCAAGTGCTCTCGCATGGGGTCGCACGGGAATATGCTTCGCCAAGATATCGCAGGTTTCAGCCGGGACATTCTCGAACTCCGTCGTCACGGCATCAACGGATTCAGCAAAACCTCTTAGCGCCGCAGCATCATCGTAGGCAGCGCAGGTGAAAGCTGAGGCAACCCGCGCAGCGGGGCTGTTTTCCTCTGGCGCGTAGATGTGAACATCAATGCCGAGGCGTGCTGCGGCCATCGCAAGCATCCGGCCCAATTGACCGCCGCCCAAAATGCCCAGAGTCCCCCCCGTTGGGACAGTCATACTGGCGTCTCAGCAACGTTCGCCGTCTGCTCGGCACGCCAATCCGCAATACGCTGCGCGAGCGCATCGTCTGTGGTTCCGATAATTTGTGCCGCGAGCAGCCCGGCGTTTCCAGCCCCGGCCTCGCCAATCGCGAGCGTTCCGACCGGCACGCCCTTTGGCATCTGCACAATCGAGAGCAAGCTATCGAGACCCGAAAGTGTCTTGCTTTGAACAGGGACGCCGAGCACAGGAACAGTCGTTTTCGCCGCGATCATTCCCGGCAGGTGCGCAGCACCGCCTGCCCCAGCGATAATGACCCGCAGACCACGCTCCGCTGCGGCTTCAGCATACTGAAACATCCGATCCGGTGTTCGGTGAGCCGAGACAATGCGCGTTTCATGTGCCACGCCCAGCGTTTCGAGCATGTCAGCTGCGGCCTTCATCGTGGGCCAATCAGATTGACTGCCCATCACGATCCCGACGAGGGGGTTATCACTCACGTCTTAGTCCTTCTCAGGCAATAATATCGGGGTGCAGCAGATCGTAGAGGCGCTCAATCTCATCTTTCAGGCCCAATTTTCGGCGCTTCATCCGCGACAACGCCAATTGATCTCGAATAGGACCGAGGTCTCCACCAGTGATTTCTAGGTCGAGCGCACGATGCTCCTCCTTCAGCGCTTCGTAACGCGCTTCGAGACTGGCTCGATCATGGTTCTCGTTCATTCTGTCGCCCGAGGAGAAAAGAGGGTTCGTGCATTGAGAACGGGCGTTATAACCGAGGCATGACAGAGAAGAAAGCGGCGGAACAGTTTTGGGTGTACGCGCTTGAGCTGTATGGTCAAAGCACAGCGCGGGAAGCGCTTCTAAGGCTGCAAGATCGCGACGGCGCTGACGTTCCGATGCTGCTGTGGTGCGTTTGGCATGGGGCAAAAGAACAAGGTGTTTCCAAGGATCGAATGGTCCAAGCGGTTGATTTCTCTAAAGCTTGGCGCGAGGAGACCGTTGAGCCGCTGCGAAAGGTCCGCCGGGCTCTGAAATCGGGCATTCCCGGTGTTGAATCCACGTTATCCGAAACGGCGCGTTCCCGCATTGCTGAGATCGAACAAGCGGTCGAGCGAACTCAGATGGACCATCTGGCTGAAATACCGTTAGGCGCTTTGCGAGGCAGTGCCGCTGAGAATCTTGATCATTACGCTCTTGTGGCAGGGCTTTCTTTAGACGCTGCCGATGTCTCGATCCTCGTGGGGATGTGTTGATGCAAGGCTTGTTCTGCCTCCCGGCTGCGCTTATCTCGTGCATATGAAAAAAAGCAAATGGCACCCAAAGAGCTGGTTCAAACGCGGTCCGCAAGTGTCGGTGATCCGACTTTACGGCGCTATCGGGGTTGGAGGGCGCTTTTCGGAAACGATCGCTCATGCTCCCTTAGAGAAAGCGATTGATGCGGCCTTCGCGGCCAAACGGACAAAAGCGGTTGCGCTCATCATCAACTCTCCCGGCGGGTCGCCGTCGCAAAGTGGACTGATCGCCAGACAGATCCGCCGCCTTGCTGACGAGAAGAAGGTTCCGGTTCTTGCCTTTTGCGAAGATATCGCGGCTTCGGGCGGGTATCTCCTCGCCTGTGCTGCTGATGAGATTTTCGTGGATGAGTACACCGTGATCGGATCGATCGGCGTGATCTCCGCGAGTTTCGGGGCCGTTGATGCTATTGAGAAAATTGGCGTTGAGCGGCGGGTCCATACGGCAGGCAAAAGCAAGTCGTTGATGGACCCGTTCCGCGAAGAAAAGCCGGAAGACGTGGCTCGTCTGGATACGATCCTTCAGGCAATCCATGAGCGGTTTATCGCCTGGGTGAAAGGATCTCGTGGAGATCGGCTCGACCCAGAAACTGACTATTTCCAAGGCGACGTTTGGGTTGGGCAAGGCGCGGTCGATGTCGGCATTGCAGATGGCGTCGGCCATCTCACTCCGATTATTGAGGACCGTTTCGGAGAAGATGTGAAAGTTCGAGAGATTGGCCGCAAGAAACCCGGCTTGCTGTCTCGGCTGCTTGGCGGTGGTAAGGGCTCGTTAACCGCGAATGCCGCAGAGTCCGTGGGCGCTGGTGCGGCTCATGCTGCGGTCGACGCAGTGGAAGAACGCGCGCTTTGGGCGCGCTACGGGATCTAGCCATGCTGATGAAAGTCCTCGTAACCGGTGGAATTGTGATTGGCGCATTGATGGCGATGCGCGTCTTTGGCCGTGCTGCCGATACGAAAATGACCCGGGAAGAAGATCAAGCTCGGGACGCGGCTCGCCGAAAAATCAAAGGCGAAGATTTTGTCCAGTGCGAGGACTGCGGAGCATACACATCCAGGACAGATCCATGCACATGCAAAAGTTGAATTCATAATTCAGCTTGCAAGCTACACAGTGTCGATGATCCGAACGGGAACTCCCCTAAGAATTCTCGTCAAACGGTGAAAGTTCTACACAAACAATCTTGACTCTGATTTACGCCGTCCGAGATCGGCGGGAATCGCGTTATGACAGAATCACGACTCAGTTTAATTTTATTATAGTATATATTTCAGCACGTTATCGTTGTGGCTAAAATTTGTGCAGATTGCGGAAACACCAGTGAGTCTCAGGCGACTCGTCCGCAGCGCTCTACTTTCCAACAGGGTTATCCACAGGCAGTGGGGATGGGGGTAACTCCGTTTGCTAAGGCCCTAAATCGTTGAGAGAATCCAATTTTGGACGAACATCGTATCATTTTTTGACGGCCCCTAGGTATTTTACGTCAACGAAAAAATCCCGCTTTTGCCGATTTTTTTCAGGCCCTCAGAACCTCGGAAAGACGAGTCACTGAGACTGAATGCCATAACCACTCCCTGTGCCCTCGGTACAAAAAAATCAGAAACCCCGGTCCGAACTGAATTTCGATTCAGGTTGTCACCATCTGGCTCTATAAGTTTGTCATGACCAAAGCGCGCCGACCGGATCACGCTCCTGCTTTACCCGAGCCCGCCTCGCCAATCGGCTTCGAGGAAGAAGGAAGCGCTTACGAGATTGATACTCCGAGTTCCTCGGACATTCGAGAAACTGGGCCTGATGTCATCAAATCATATCTTGCCCGATTGCCGGATGGTCCGGGCGTCTATCGAATGCTCGATGTGAAAGGAGAGGTGCTTTACGTCGGTAAGGCACGAAGCCTTCGGAACCGCGTTTCCAGCTACACGCGTTACGAAGGCCACACGACGCGTATTCAACGGATGATCGCGGCGGCGGCATCTCTGGTCGCGGTCGTCACGCGCACAGAAACCGAAGCGCTGTTGTTGGAGAGCAATCTCATCAAGCGCCTCAAACCGCGCTATAACGTGCTGCTGCGGGACGACAAATCTTTCCCGTATATTCTGATCGAAGGCGGGCACGATTTCCCACGCC
>CAZXMX010000062.1:0-15651 GCA_964641645.1 uncultured Neomegalonema sp. | reverse complement strand
TGGACAATTCTGCTCGCTATTATCGGCTTCTCGCTCAGCCTCATCGGCACGTTTATTGTTCGGTCGGGCATCATCACGAGCGTCCATGCCTTCGCCAACGACCCGGAGCGCGGGGTCTTTATCCTCGCGATGCTGGGCGTTGCGATGGGCGGCTCGCTGATTTTGTACACTTGGCGCGCGCCTCAATTGCGCAGCGATGCGGTCTTTGCCGTCATGAGCCGAGAGAGTGCCTTGATCCTCAACAATCTGCTGCTGAGTGTTTCCTGCGCGGTGGTTTTCATCGGCACGCTCTATCCGTTGCTCGTCGAATTGGTAACCAGCGGTGAAAGCAAGATCAGCGTCGGCGCGCCGTTCTTCGACCTCGCCTTCGCGCCCTTGATGGTGCTGGTCTTACTGGTCATGCCGATTGGCGCAGCCTTGCCGTGGAAACGCGGCGACCTGCCCAAAGCGATGACCCGGATTTGGCCTGCCGTCCTCCTCGCCTTTTGTGCCGGGCTCGTTTTTGCGATGCTCCGTTGGGGAGGTCCGGTTCTGGCTCCGCTCGCGATCATGCTGTCCTTCTGGGCGATCTTCGGAGTCCTCGTTGACCTTGCTGAACGGGTCAAACTGGGCCGCGCACCGATCACCGAAAGCCTGCGTCGTCTCGTCAACCTCCCCCGCAGTGCGTGGGGTCAGACCGTGGCGCATATGGGCTTCGGCGTCACCGCTTTCGGCATCGCTGCGATTACAGCCTGGGCCTCAGAAGATATTCGCACCGCAAACGAAGGCGATATGATCCCAATTGCGACCTACGAAATTCGCTTCGATGGCGTCACACGCGATCGTGGTTCCAACTTCCGTTCTGACATTGGCAGCTTCACCGTCTTCGAAGACGGTAAGGAAATCGGCGTCGTATCGTCCGAGAAACGATTCTACCCTGTGCAGCGCGCCAGCACGACAGAAGCGGGCATTCGCGCCAGCTTCGTCGAGGACGTCTACATCTCGCTTGGCGAGAAACAAGCCGACGGCAGTTGGGCGGTGCGGAGTTACGTGAAGCCTTACGCCGTTTGGATTTGGCTCGGCGCTCTCATCATGACGCTGGGCGGCTTGCTGAGTCTCAGTGACAGACGGCACCGTGTCGGCGCACCCACGCGCGCCAAGCAGCCGAAAGCTCAAACCGTCGTGGCGGCAGAATGAAGTACGCTCTTGTCGTCGCCGCCTTGTTCACGGCCCTACCCGCGCAGGCGGTTGAGCCAGAAGAGATCCTCGATGATCCCGTTCTGGAATCCCGAGCGCGCGAATTGTCAAAGGGGCTGCGCTGTCTCGTGTGCCGCAATCAAAGCATCGACGATTCAGATGCGCCTCTTGCCAAGGACTTACGCATCGTGGTGCGAGAGCGGCTCGTCGCGGGAGACACCGACCAAGGCGTCCTCGATTTCGTCGTGGACCGCTACGGAGAATACGTGTTGCTGAAGCCGCGCTTTAGCATCGGCAATGCGGCCCTCTATCTTGGCGGACCCTTGCTGTTGATTATTGGTGGGGTTGCTTTTCGGCGCATGACGCGAACGCCCGACACCGCTGCTCCGGCGAATACCCCGCCGCCCTTGAGCGAAGAAGAGAAGCGTAAGCTCAACGCTCTTTTGGATGGTGACGGATCATCCGAAGCCTGATCGCGCGTCGTTCCTGACATAAAAAAGCGGCCCGGTTTGATCGTTCCGAAGAACGGCAAACCGGGCCAAAGTCCGCTTTCGCGGGGAGGAACCGAATTTCGTTAGGCCGCCAGAGCGTCTTGCGTTGGGGTGTAGCTGTATCCCAAATCCCGCGCGACGGCCTCGTATGTGATCTGACCATTCCAAACGTTAAGGCCATTTGCAAGATGCGCATCGTCTAAAAGCGCCTGTTTCCAGCCCTTATCTGCCAAAGCGAGCGCATGGGGCAACGTCACGTTGTTCAGCGCATAAGTTGACGTTCGGGCAACACCGCCCGGCATGTTCGCCACGCAGTAGTGGACAATATCATCGACAACATAAGTCGGTTCCGCGTGGGTCGTCGCCTTCGCGGTTTCAAAGCACCCGCCTTGGTCAATGGCGACATCGACCAACACCGAACCCTTCTTCATGGTGCCCAGCATCGCGCGCGATACCAGTTTCGGTGCCGCTGCACCCGGTATAAGAACCGCGCCGATCACCAGATCAGCCTCGGCCACGCTCTCCTCAAGGTTCGCTTTGTTCGAGAACCGCGTCTTGGCACTCGCTTCAAAGTGCGTGGCCAACCGTTCAAGAACTTCGGGATTGCGGTCGAGAATTGTGACGTCGGCTCCGAGGCCCACCGCCATCTGCGCTGCATTGAAGCCCACGACGCCGCCACCAATAACCGCGACCTTACCCGGCATCACGCCCGGTACACCGCCGAGCAACACGCCACGACCACCTTCAGCTTTTTCGAGGCAATGCGCTCCCGCTTGGATCGACATCCGGCCCGCAACCTGACTCATCGGTTTCAGCAGCGGCAAGCCGCCCAAATTGTCGGTCACCGTTTCATAGGCAATACAAATCGCGCCGGACGCCACCAAGTCTTTGGTTTGCTCAGGGTCCGGTGCCAAGTGCAGATAGGTATAGAGGATTTGCCCTTCGCGGAGCATCTTGCGTTCACCCGCTTGCGGCTCTTTGACCTTCACGATCATATCGGCGCGCGCGAAAATATCCGCGGGGTCCGACGACATCTCGGCGCCCGCCGCAATGTAATCTTCATCCGTCGAGCCAATGCCTTCGCCCGCTTTGTTCTCGACGACCACTTTGTGCCCGTGGTGGATGGCCTCGGCCACACTCTCTGGGGTCATCCCAACACGATATTCGTGGTTTTTAATCTCTTTGGGTACGCCGATCAGCATGGGGAGAATCCTTCTCATTCCAATTCCAGAGCAGAATATCCCAGCTCAACGTGCGATTTTTCTCAATTCTCCCAGACAATCCACCATAGAACTGATAATTTTCCAGATTAAGATACCAAAAACCGGAATTTTCCCCATGGATCGCGTCGACGCTGATATTTTAACCGCCTTGCAACGGGATGGTCGCGCTTCTGCCGCCGAGTTGAGTGAGATCGTCAACCTTTCGCTTTCTGCGGTTCACCGGCGGATCAAGCTGCTCGAAGAGTCTGGCGCGATCCAACGGTACACCGCCGTTCTTGATCCCAAGGAACTCGGTTACAGCCACGACTTTTTCGTCGAGATTACGCTCCAGTCGCAAAGCGCCGACACGATGGAAGCGTTTGAGAAAGCGGTCAGGGACTCGCCCGATATCCTTGAATGCCATCTGCTGACTGGCGCGTTTGATTACCTGATCCGCATCGCAACGCGCGGCCCCGAAGATTACGAGCGCGTCCACCGCCATGCTCTGTCTGCCCTGCCCGGCGTCATGCGAATGCAATCGAGTTTGGTTCTGAAAACAGTCCGCCCATGGGAAGGGTATCGCGTGGTCGCAACCAAAAATTCCTAGGCCGTATCGCCCAACAACCAATCCAGCATTGCATCGACCAAGCGTCCGTCGCTCGCCACGTCAAACGCCGCGAACATGGGGTTGGAGTTCGTCTCGAGAAAGATCAACTCACCCGTTCCTTCGCGCGCCTTAAAATCGGCGGCGGTATAGGTGAGCCCAAATCGATCCGTCAGCGTTCTCAATCCCTCAAGCAAATGCGCGGGTGGCTCGACCTCGGTAACTTTCGCGTCGCCGCCAACGGTTCGATAGTCGAGTGCATCGGCCTCAATCTGAAACGCAAAGAACCGCTCGCCGACCCGGAAAACCCGGACCTCCGGGGGCACCAGCTTTTCCTGAAAGATATAAGGGCGTGGCAAATAGGCTTCGCTAACCCGGCCCAGCGCCTCGGTATCAAGTTCGCGGCACATATCACCGCCGCCGACAGGCTTATAGACGACGGGGGCGGTGTCTAGCGCCTGTTCCGCGACCTGTACAGAAGAATGGAGCGTTGTTTGCGGGACTGGCAGGCCCGCCTCTTTTGCCCAAACGAGGGCCAGTGGCTTATTGACCGCATCCCGCATCGCGAACGCTCTATTAAAAAGGCGAACATCGGGATGCGACCATAGCCAGCCGTCGAGCAGCACTTTCCAACTGCGCGCATCATCCCGATCGATTTGTTTTTTAGATTGCAAGAACCTGAATACGTCTTGCCGGACGAACGCCCCGGTCGGCATGATCGCTGTTCCGTCAACGATCAGCGCGCCGGTTTCCAAGTTCCATTCCAGCAGCAGACGACCGCCCTGCCCATGCAGGACGGTTTGCACCGGAAGATCACGGGCGTTCGCACGCTCAATCATCCGCCGCAATTGCGGGTCGGCCTCTCCTCCGGCGATCAGCAGCACGCGGCGCGCTCTCGTATCAGATGCAGAGGCGAGCCTATTGGATCACGACGGTCGATGGCGCAGCCGTACTCGGCGCAGGCGGGATGTAAATGCGTTCAAAGTCGCCTTCGACCTCTTCGACATTCTCCAAGATCGACGAGTCGAGCGGAATGGATCCAACGCCATTTTGAGGCTGTTGGACAACGGGCTGTTGCACTGCAACGGGTCTCGCCGTGGCTTCACCACTCGAAATCGAACGCGGTGACGAGCACCCACTAACAACAGTCAAGCCCACAAGAGCCGTCACCGATGCCGCAAACCGCGCGCGGCGGGATGTAAAACCTGAACGCATAGCCAATTCCTTCGCAAGTCCTGAACGGTATCACGGGGTGATATGCCCAAACAACGAAGGCAGCATCAAGGCCATTGCAAACCTTCGCGATTAAGCGTGATCGCGTAAACGCTTGTGGTGGCGGTGATGAACAGTCGATGCTTCGCCCGACCGCCAAAACAGACGTTTGAGACCAGTTCGGGCACAAAAACCTTGCCCATCAAAACGCCAGACGGGCTGATGCAGTGAACGCCATCGGCGGCAGAGGTCCAAATATTACCGTCGCTGTCGCAGCGGAACCCATCGGAATGCCCCGGCGAGACGGTATGAAAGTCTCTTCCGCCGCTCAGCGTATTGTCCGAAGATACGTCAAACACCCGCATTCGCTTATTCGCGTTAATGTCGAACGCGTGCCCAGACTCGGCGATGTAGAGCAGACTTTCATCAGGCGAAAACGCGAGACCGTTCGGACAATCAAAATCCGTTGCAACCGCCTTGACCGTACCAGCGGTCGGGTCGGCACAATAGACCTGACAAGGAAGTTCCGGCTCCGCTTTAAAGCCCTCGTAGTTCGTTTTGATCCCGTAATGCGGGTCCGTGAACCAAATCGTTCCATCGGATTTTACCACGACGTCATTGGGTGAGTTGAACCGCTTGCCATCAAATTGATCGGCAATCACGGTGATGGAGCCATCCCACTCGGTCCGCGTAACGCTGCGCGTTCCATGCTCGCAAGAAATCAATCGCCCTTGCCGGTCTCGCGTATGTCCGTTCGCGTAGTTCGAAGGTTCTCGATAGACCGAGATGCCCTGCTCCGGTGTCCATCGCATAATGCGGTTATTCGGAATGTCCGAGAACAACAGACAGTTGGCATCGCCAAACCAAGTCGGACCCTCCACCCAATCAAAGCCCGTCGCCAGTTGTTTGACCGGCGCATTCTTGATGACAAAGGAACGAAACTCCGGCTCGATAATCTCAAAAAATGACATAGCCGCGCGATCCCCTGTTGTTTCCTGAACGCTCGAATAACAGAAATCTTCGCGAGATTTTATGCAAATTTTCCGTTCATAGATCGTTCAATTTTCGGGTGGTCAAACGAGCATTAAGATTTGGCGATCATCCTTGAGACTGTCGGGAAAGCACATCCTTGCCGACGGGACAAAACCTTGGGGACGATCAATCATGCAAACCGCAACAGCCCAACCACTTGATGCGCCCGTTCATCAGCGCAGAGCGCATAAGCGCTTTGATTACTCGGCTTCCTGCCTGATCCGCAAAGACGATAAAGAGTTCCAAGCGAGTGTCCGTAATATCTCGGAAGGCGGCCTTAACGTGGTGCTGGATCAGCTCGGCACGATGCAAGTTGGGAAAACCGTCTCCCTCACAATCGGCGAATTCAATCCGATCAGCGCGGTTATCCGGTGGAGCGAAGGCAGCGCTTACGGGTTGCAATTCTTATCGACCGTGGGTGGTCATCCGCAGCTTTCTGAGTTGATCGAAAAGCTATCGAGCGAACATAGATTCTGATCGAGCGGGTCGACAGACCTATCGCATCTCTTTGATGGCATCAGCGATCAGGCCGACGCCATCGGCGATCTTCTCCGATTTGATCGACGAATACGCGAGCCGCATGTAGTTGGCTGGCGGTTTCTCACCGGTCAAAGACGCAGGCGCAAAGAAGGGCGCACCGGCTTCGATCAAGACGCTGCGCTCTCGCAATCGTTCGGCAAGGGCGACGGTATCGATCGTCTCCGGCACGGCAATCCAAAAACTAGCGCCGCCAAATTGCGGAGCACGGGCGCTGCTCAAGCCGACTCTTTCCAACGCAGTTTGCATCGCTGAACGGCGCTCCGCGAAGGCGCTTCGCAAGCGTCGGATCAGCGCATCATGGTGGCCGAGTGCAAGGAAGTAAGCCGCGGTGCGCTGGGTATGCCCCGGCAAATGGCGCAGGACAAGCGAACGCAGCGAGCGCGCTTCGCGGATCACCGGATCAGGCGCGACGAGATACCCGAGGCGCAGGCCCGGAAACAAGGACTTCGAGAAGCTGCCGACATAGATCACGCGCCCTTGCGGATCGAGTGACTTGAGTGCCGGTGCGGGCCGTTGGAGAAACCCCATCTCGAAATCGTAATCGTCCTCAACGATGACAAAGTCGTATTTTTCGGCGGCTTCCAGCAATGCGCGCCGCCGGGCCAATGGCATCGTCGCCGTGGTCGGTGCTTGATGGCTCGGCGTTACGAAAACAACATCGGCATCGGCAAGGCGCTCATCGACCGGCAAGCCGCCATCGTCCACGGGCAGCGTTGCAACATCAGCCCCAAGGCTCAAAAGCGTTTCGCGCAGATCGGGATAGGTCGGGTCTTCGATGTACACTTTCGCGCCGCGCGTACACAGCAATTGCGCCACCAAGAACAGCGCGTTTTGTGCGCCGAGCGTGACGAGGATTTGCTCGGTCCGCGCCATGACGCCGCGACGGGGCAGTGAACGCGCGCGAATGTAATCGACCAAAAGCGGATCGTCCGCTTGCCCTTTGTCGCCCGCCATCGCTTCAAAGTTTCGCAGGCCCAGCGCCTGCCGCGCACAGTCACGCCAGTCCGAATGATTGAAGAGCGATGGGTCGGCCTGCCCATAGACAAACGGAAAATCATATTCGCGCCAATTGAGCGGTTTTTCGACACCAACCCGGCCCGAATATCGCGACCCCATCCGGTCAACCCAATCGACAACGCTGTCGTCCTCGACAACATCCGTCAGCCCCGCTTCTCCGGCTGGAGCCTGAAGTCCGACAAAGTATCCGCTGCGGTCCCGGCCTTCGAGATATCCATCGGAAACCAGCGCCTGATACGCTAATGTGACGGTATTTCTCGACACATCGAGCTGAGCTGCCATCCCTCGCGTCGACGGCACCGCTTCGCCGGGCATTAAGCGACGAGAGAGAATGGCCGACACCAACATCTCTCGCACTTGCGCCTGCAAGCCCACACCATCGAGGGGGTTCAGATGGAACAGTGCGTCCTTCATTGGGTCCAATTCTGCCGTATGCGGTCGAAACTGGCCTCACCCATAGCCTGAATTGGCGCTAAAAGGAAATATCTCCTTAGAGTAGTTTTGATTCATATTGGTTGCGAGCCAGCGTGAGTCTGCGCCGCGAGTGGAGGAAAATGACATGGACGGATCGGCACCGACGTTCTCGACGAACTCTCTGGAAAGCCACTGGATGCCCTTTAGCGGCAACCGCGACTTCAAAGCGTCGCCGCGTCTCATCACGCATAGTGAAGGCGTTTACCTCAAGGATCATAAGGGCAATACGCTGATCGACGGCTCATCTGGCCTCTTCTGCGTGCCTTGCGGTCATGGCCGCAAAGAAATCGCGGACGCTGTACATGCGCAGATGATGCAGAACGATTACGTCTCGCCTTTCCAGACAGGCCAGCTCGGTTCGTTTGAACTGGCGGAAGTCGTCGCTCGGAAACTGCCCGACCCGTTCAATCACGTTTTCTTCGTGAACTCAGGCTCTGAAGCGATCGATACCTCGCTGAAGATGGTCATGGCCTATCACCGGGCGCGCGGCGAAGCGCATCGTGTGCGCTATGTCAGCCGCGAACGCGCCTATCACGGCGTAAACATCGGCGGTGTCTCGCTGGCCGGGATGGTGAAGAACCGCGAGACCTTCCCGCATGTGATGCCGAACGTCGTGACCATGCGTCATACGTGGACGGGCCAAGAGATGTTCGTCAAAGGCCAACCAGAACATGGCCGCGAGCTTGCCGACGATCTGCAACGCCACTGCGAAACCTATGGCGGTTCAACCATTGCCGCCGTTTACGTAGAGCCGGTCGCCGGTTCGACGGGAACGCTGGTTCCGCCAAAAGGCTATCTTGAGCGCATTCGCGAGATTTGCGACGAGCATGGCATCCTCTTGGTGTTCGATGAAGTCATCACCGGCTTTGGTCGCCTTGGATCGGCGTTTGCCTCGCAACACTTCAATGTCACGCCTGACATCATGACGATGGCAAAGGCCCTGACGAACGGTGCGATCCCAATGGGCGCGGTTTCCGCCCGCGACGAGATCTATGAAACGATCACCAACACAGCGCCGGAAAATGCCATCGAGTTCTTCCACGGCTACACCTATTCGGGGCACCCCGCCGCTTGTGCCGCTGGTCTCGCCACGCAAAAAATCATGGATGACGAAGGACTGTTCGAAAAGTCCAACGCCATGTCGGAATACTTCCTTGATGCCTTGTGGTCGCTGAAGGGTCACGAGTTGGTTCGCGACCTTCGCGGGATCGGCATGATGGCCGCTGTCGATGTTCAGCATGATGGCGTGCCGGGACGTCGCGGCACGAACATGCAAAAGGCTCTGTTCTGGAACGGGTGCCACATCAAGTTTACGGGCGACAATGCGGTTGTCGCTCCGATGTTCATCTCCGAACGCAGCCACATCGACGAGATCGTTGATTGCCTTCGCAAGACCCTCGATGAAGAGCTTGAGGCCAGCGTCAAAAGCTAAGGTTTTTCCTTACACTGTATGGACCCGGCGCAGCGGTGCGCCGGGTTTTTTATTGGCATATCAGCAACTTCGCACTAGTCTCCGCGCATGGAAGAGGATCACACAGCGGAACGCTTATTGACGGCAGTTGCCCGCGAAGAACCTGACGCGCTGCGGCAGCTATTCGTGCAAACTTCGCCCAAAATGTTCGCCATTACGTCTCGCATTTGCCGCGATAAAGCGCTCGCTGAAACGGCATTGCAGGAAACCTACACTGCCGTTTGGCGCAGAGCCTCTTCGTTCGACGCGCGGCGTGGAACCGGCATGGCATGGCTATCGCAAATTGCGCGGAACCGAGCCGTCAACGTCGAAAACCGCACGCCGAAACCGGCGTCCCCCGAGACCGGAACCTATCAGGCAAGCGAGATCATGCTGCCAGACTTGGCCACAGCTCGGATTGATTATCCGGAGCTTGATAAGCTCATGGCCGATATCGACACGCTAGACGACCAATCTCGCCAATCGCTCTTGCTCGCTTACTACGAGGGCGCCCCCCGCGAAGAATTGGCCCAACGCCTCAATATGTCTGCTGGCGCCCTAACCAAGAATCTGCGCCGCGGCCTGAGTAAGCTGCACAGATCTTTGAATCGGAACCGCTGATGTCAAAGGAACTGAAAAACCTCCGAGCCTCCGAAACCGCGCTGGGCATTATCCCGCTCGACATCGAGACCAAAGCGCAAGCGCAGTTGCGCGGGACGTGGGAACGCCGTTTAGCGCCGCTCGGTTTGGCCCTGCCAAACGAAACGCCACCCGATGACATGTGGTATCGAATCCGATCCTCGCTCGACCGAACAGAAGATCGAAAGACAGTTGCCAAGGTGAGACGCGGCATTGGACGCTGGCGTTGGCTTTCTCTGTTGCTCGCTGGTTTGGCCGCTGGTCTGATCGCGTTTATCGTGACGAATGGGTTCGGATCGAAGAACACCGGAGACGCTGAGACAGATACGGCGTCAGTATCCGCCCCAGCGTCGGCGCTTTCTTCATCGACTGGCGGCGCGGAAGACGACGAAAAGACGAATGAAGACGGTCGACCAGCGAAAGTCGTCGCGGTCGCAACCCCGGATGGCAGCAAGCAAGCCCTCATCCTTGAATTTGATCCAAAGGCAGAAACTGCTCTGATCCGGCCTGTCGGTGTCACCGTGGAAGAAGGCCGCGATCTGGAACTCTGGCGGGTCACATCGCCAGACGCGCCTGTTTCTCTCGGCCTGGTCTCACCCGATCAAGAAGAGACTGTTTCGTTGAAGCTGAAAGCCGGCGATACCATCGTTGTCACGCTCGAACCCGAGGGCGGTTCGACGAATGGCACCCCGACGGGCCCGACAATTTTCTCGGCTCCGCTGATCCAGATGCCTGAGTAAGCCTACTTCACCACCAACGCGCGCGGTATGTCAGCCAACGGCTCACCGCCGCGCGGGGTGACGACGAAGGTCTCCGTCGTTTCCAAGCCCCAATCCTCCGTCCAGATCGCGGGCATAAAATGCAAGGTCATGTTTTCTTGCAGCTCGGTCGTATCGCCGCGCCGGAGGCTCATCGTGCGCTCGCCCCAATCCGGCGGATAAGAAAGCCCAATCGGATATCCCGTTCGGCTGTCCTTCACCACACCGTACTTGGCGAGGACTTCAAAGAACGCCTCAGCCACCTCACCGCACGTTGTTCCCGGCGTTGCCGCCGCAAGCCCGGCATCCAACCCTTCGAGCACGGCTTTTTCCGCTTCCAGCATCGCGCTGGGCGGGGTGCCGAAGAAAATCGACCGACAAGCGGGCGAATGGTAACGGCGCACAACGCCGGAGATTTCAAAGAACGTCCCTTCCCCGGAGTGAAGCGGACGGTCATCCCATGTTAGATGCGCGGCGGCGGCTTCTCTTCCCGAGGGCGCGAGGGGGACGATGGCAGGATAATCTCCCCCAGCCTCCGGTGTTCCCCGGATCGCGGCATCATAGATGTCGGCAATCAAGTCGCACTTTCGCATCCCCGGTTCTGCTGTTTCCCGAATGCGAATGTGCATTTGCTCGGTAATTTTCGCGGCTTGGCGCATCAGGGCCAGTTCCGCTGGGCTTTTTACCGCCCGCTGCCAATTGACGAGCGCCGTGACGTCTTTGATCTGGGTATCCGGAAGCTCCGCCCGTAACGTCTCCAGACATTTCGCCGAAAAGTAGTAGTTGTCCATCTCGACACCAAGGCTCCCCTTCGACAAGCCTTGGTCGCGCAGGAGGGCCGCCAGCGTCTCATAAGGATGTTTCTGCGGGTTTTGGACATAGTCATCGGAATAAGAGTGGATCGAGGAAGGTGACAGCCACGTCGTCAGGCCCGCCCCTACCGCATCCATCGGGCGACCCCACCACTGCGGCTCTCCTTCAGCGGCGACGATCACCGCCTGATGAACATAGAACGACCAACCGTCATATCCGGTCAGCCAGTTCATATTCGACGGGTCCGTTACGATCAGGACCTCGACCCCAGCGGTTTCCATCGCCGCGCGTGTCTTCGCCAGACGCGCCTCGAACTCAGATGATTTGAAGAGCATTTTCATGAGAACCGACGCTGGCACGCGTCGAATGATCACGCAAAGCGGAATTGCGCCTTACAACATAAGATGTGCCGATGCGAAATTTCGGACAGGTTCACCGCCGCTGGTGACGCATTCTGGAACGCAACAACCCGTGTTTATGAATCGCGCGTTAACAAACGCGAGTGTGATCGCTCAATATAACATAATGATTTCAATTTGTTGCGGAGTGTGTTAGGATGTTTCTGTCGATCACATTCCGGCCCGAAAATTCTGGCCCGTTGATTGCGACACAGAGTTTCGAGCGTATCTCTCTTACCCTGGCTCGCCCCTCACTTTTGACGGGCGGGCCATTTTTTTTTGGGCAACGCGGTTCGGGATGATGATCGACCATCCGTCACCCCCCCCTCTCGGCGCATGAAATTTCGCCGGCCCCCGGTCGAATCGAATCCACGCCGGTCCGTGCAAACCGTTTCGAGCGTGGTATTTTGCAATCATGACGGGAACACTTTAAGGGCAGCCGATCTCTGGTCTACCTCGACATTACAAATCGCCATTCACACAAATTTTACAAATTCTTACGCGGGTTAACGAACCCTGAAAAATCATCGAAAAGTGTTCGATTTTGACCCTCATCATTAGAATATGGTTAACAAATTACTTTCGCGATCCGCGAATAGTCCGTATACCACCTAGATTCGCTGCCAGATGAAACCGGTTATTCAGAAATGGCGGCTATTTTTCCTGAACGGTGACGGCAGATCGTCATCGTCAACAGTGTGGGTTTGACTTGAGCGCTAGCTTTAATCCTTCCAACGACCGTTCTTGGTCGTCTTTGCTGATGGTGATCGCCATCGGAACCGGGCTGCTGTTCCCGGCGTTGGCAGAGCTGTGTCTTCCCTATATTTTCTTGGCGCTCTTTTTCGTGGTTGTCTTTTCGATGAACTCTCTTGAGGAGAGCCCGGTCGAAATCCTCCGCAAGATCGATACGTTCACTTGGACGATTGTGTCGTGGCAGATGCTGATTGTGCCTGCATTCGTCACGCTGCTCTGCGTGATGTTCGAGGCTGTTCCGCTGGTCACGATGATCCTGTTGGCCACGACGACCGCTGGGTCGGTGTTTGCGAGCCCGGCCCTCGTGGAGATGGCGGGGCTGAACCGTCGTCTGGGCGTGCGGACGATGATTATCTCAACCGTCCTTATGCCGTTTTCTCTGCTCGTCTTCGGAACGATGAGCGATGTCCTACCACCGGACATGTCGTTCGAGACTTACGGCCTCCACATCGTCAACTACTTGGTTATCCCGCTGTTCATTTCCTACCTGTTCTGGAAATTGAAGCCGATCATCGGTCAAAAGCACTCCGCGTCTATTGTTCGCTATATGGGCATGGGATCGACGCTGGCCTTGATGGTGTTCTGTATTGGCGTGATGTCGAAAATCCATATCGGCGACATGATAGGGTCGGTCGATTTGTTCTTGTACTTCGTGATCGCAGTTGGCCTCTCTGCCGTCATGTATATTCTGACCGGGATCTTATTCGCCCGGTTTGGCCGCGTGGACTCTCTTACGGCTGGAATGCTGGTTGCTAACCGCAATGTAGCCCTCAGCTTTGGTCTTTTGGCTGAGGTTTTCCCGAGCGAGGTGATGATTTACGTCGCCGTATCGCAGTTCCCCATCTTCCTGACACCGCTGGTCATCCGCGTTTATCGGATGGTGCAGGATGCGCACCGCGACCACAGCAACTCAGAGCCGCTCCGAAACGCTGACTAGGCCCTGAAAATCGGCTAGCGTCCCCTCACAATTGATGGGGAAAGCCGAATGACCACAAAATCGATGGATGATCTGATCGAGGTGATGCGACGCCTGCGTGATCCTGATGGCGGCTGCCCGTGGGACATCGAGCAAACCTTCGAGACCATCGCGCCCTACACAATCGAGGAAGCCTACGAGGTCGCGGACGCGATTGCGAACGGAAGCCGGGACGAGTTGAAGGGCGAGTTAGGCGATCTACTCCTGCAAGTGGTTTATCACAGTCGAATGGCGGAGGAAGAAGGCTCGTTTGCCTTTGATGATGTCGCGCACGCCATCACCGAAAAGATGATCCGCCGCCATCCTCATGTGTTTGGGGACGAGAAAGTCGAGAATGCAGACGCGCAAACGGCGAACTGGGAAGCGACGAAAGCAGCGGAGCGCGCGAGCACAGGCACCGCCGAGACAAGCGCGCTGGATGGCGTCGCGCTCGCCCTGCCCGCCCTCGTCCGTGCGCAAAAGCTGCAAAAGCGTGCCGCTCGCGTTGGTTTCGATTGGCCAGACACGCACGGGGTCACCGAGAAGATCGCCGAAGAAGCCGCCGAACTCGCGGATGAAATGAACGCTGGTAAAACGGAAGCCATCGCCGAGGAATATGGCGACCTGCTGTTTTCCGTGGCGGTGCTGGGCCAGCATCTTGGTGTGGATGCCGAGCAAGCCCTCGTAGCCGCCAATCGAAAGTTCGAACGTCGCTTTCGCGGTGTCGAAGAACGTCTTCTTGCGCTTGGTAAAACCCCCTCGCAGTCGACGCTCAACGAGATGGATGCGCTTTGGGACGCAGTGAAAATCGCAGAGAAGGCCAAGAAAACCGGAACGTGACTTGACGTCAACCTCTGAAAGTCGAATATGAGACAATCAAAGGAACACACTAAAATGAAAAACAAAATTGCGATTGCAGCTTCCCTATTTTTGGTCGCACCGACGATTGCCGAAAGTTCGGAAGTTCGCTTGTCCGGCCATCTGGCCGTCTACGACCTGGCCTTTGATTCCGCGCAAGCCAACTCGGGGGTCATTGGCGCCGAGGGTCGCTACGTTTATGAGTTGGATGATGCCTGCGAAGGCTATGCGCTGAACGAACGTTTGGTCGTCAAGATTGCTCGCACCGAAGACAATATTCTCACCGACTATCGCCTTTCGGCATTCGAGTCGTTGGATGGCAGCCAATACCGGTTTTCCACCTCCACCGATTACAATGGGCAGACCGCCCAGAAAGCCGACGGCAATCTCGTTGCCGATCTTGAAGGCAAAAGCGCGGAACTCGATTACGAGATTGCTGACGATGTCACGTTCGAACATTCGGTGCTCGCCCCTGTCGCATTTATCCGGGCGGTGATCGAAGCCGCATTGGCGGGCGAAGAAAGACACGCCGCGATGATCTTCGACGGTGAAGTGGAAGCGCCCACGTACTACGCCGCCACACGAATTGCAGAAGTAGCCGAAGACGAGACCGTCGAAGGCGCAGAAGAACTGAGCGAACTGAAAAGCTGGAAGATCAACACGGCCTATTTCCCGCCCGAAACGGACGGTGAGGGCGAAGGGGTGACACCGAAATTCGCTTTCAGTGCGACGGTTTTTGAGAATGGCGTCATGGCCGATCTGAGGCTCGACTATGTGCAGTTCGCGCTCAATGCAACGCTCGCCGATCTGGAAGTTCGCGAGTCTGATTGCTAGCCCAAAGCCTCAAACGCCGATTCTGGGTCGCCCATAGAAATTGATCGCGAAGTCCGGGGCGGAACGAAGTCGGCATTCTTGGTCATCGCCGGTATTGCGCTCGATCGAATGGCGGCGTGGAATAGGCAGACGCCTGTGCCCTAGCTGCCGGATGCCGAGACAAGCTCATTCGCCTGAGCGTTGAGGAGTTCGCTCAGCGCAGGAACAGCACTGTTCGCGTCATTGCCATACAGCGAAGCACCAGCGACTTTCGCGGCCAACTCCAGAGCGGCGCTCGGTTCCCATCCTTGGTGAATGGCGTAGAGGAGTGCCGCGCAGAACGCATCGCCAGCGCCCAAGGGACTGATGATCTGAGCTGCCGGTACGATATCCGTTTGATTCCAGATGCGCGCGCCGCCCTTTGCTGCCCACAGCGTCTTTTCGCGCGCGTGGATGATACACGCAA
>CAZXMX010000061.1:0-15718 GCA_964641645.1 uncultured Neomegalonema sp. | reverse complement strand
CAATGGGGTTGGCTTGGCAAAGCCCCTGGTAAAGTTCGAGTTTCTCAACGCGTGATGTGCGATAACCCGCACTATGACGACTACCCAGCAAAAATTTTGGGCCGGAAACCCGGCCAAAGCGGCCCTATTGATGCTGACTGCAATGCTGGCCTTTTCGCTCATGACTGTCTTCGTAAGATTGGCCGCCAGCCAAATTCACAGCTTCGAAATTGCCTTCTTCCGAAATTTTCTGGCGGTCTTGATGTTCCTCCCCTTAATTGCACGAAAGGGGCCGGAGATACTCCGCTCAAAACAACCGAAACTACATCTCGTTCGTGCCGCGCTTGGTGCGATTGCGATGATGTCTTTTTTCACGGCCCTGACCCTAATTCCACTGGCGGAGACAACGGCGCTGGGATTTGCTTCGCCCTTCTTCGCGACACTTGGAGCGGTCTTGTTCTTCGATGTATCCGACTTTAGTTTTGCCTAAGTTGAGACGTTGCAGATTGGAGAGACCGACGATTGAGTGAGGTAAGCTCCTCAGCGCTCTCAGCGACGGTGCGTTGCAAAAGTCAAGTTCAGTTGCGCCCGTCTGTTTCGCCTCAGCAATGAGCCGTTCCGCCTCCGCATAGGCTGCATCCGGATCAATCTGCCAGCTCTCGATTTCTTCTTTCGTCGGCATCGCGTTTAACGTGTCCCTCGCTCGTGATGGGTCTTAATAGGACGAATTGTGACGCGACGGGAGTCCGCATCTCGGGGCGGCTTTGGCTGCGCTATGATGGTCGCTTTGATTGCCGCTGTTTACGCTCGGTTTGCTCGGGTGGCATAGACGTCTTGCGCGGGGGGGCGGCAGGGGGTATACGCTGCGCTTCCTATTCAGATGGTCCGGCCAGTGTGGGCTGCCGAGGTCATCGTTTACGTTCTACAGGAGAATGAAATGCCCAAGATGAAGACCAAGTCTGGCGTGAAAAAGCGCTTTAAGACGACGGCCACTGGCAAGATTAAAGTGGCTCAGGCCGGTAAACGCCATGGAATGATCAAGCGTTCCAAGAAGTTTATTCGTGACGCGCGCGGTACAACGGTTCTTTCGGACCCGGATACCAAGATCGTCAAACAATTCATGCCATACGGTTAAGGGAGGTCTGCTATGTCGAGAGTAAAACGCGGTACCGTCCAAAAGGCCCGGCACAAAAAAGTTCTTGAACAGGCCAAAGGTTACTATGGCCGCCGCAAGAACGTCTTTCGCGTTGCGAAGCAAGCGGTCGAAAAGTCGCTTCAATACCAATATCGCGACCGTAAAGCACGCAAGCGTAACTTCCGTGCGCTTTGGATTCAACGAATCAACGCTGGTGCACGCGAGCACGGTATGCGCTATTCGGAATTGATCAACGGACTGGCGCTCGCCGGGATCGAAGTCGACCGTAAGGTCTTGTCAGACTTGGCAATTAACGAACCGGATGCTTTTGCAGCGATCGTCGAACAGGCTAAATCAGCCCGCGCCGCAGCCTAAGGTTCGAACCCTTCTGATGGATTTTGAACGCCCGAGGGTTGCTCCTTCGGGCGTTTTTTATTGGTAGGAAGTCTTGATGAAAAATGATGTAAATCAAGGTGTTGTGGCGGTTGTTTTAAGTGGATTTGAGGCATGAAACCCCCGATCTGCGCCGTCTGTCACACACGATTTTCGCCTGCTGAGGGGGGGACTGTTCGGTTCGCCAATTACGAGTCTTTGCCTGAGGGAATGGTTGGACATCCCAAAGGGTTAGAGTGGTTTTGCTCAAGTCATATCGAGGCTGCGCGTGACCTCTCCAGCCTCTCGTCGGGTGAGGCAATCGAGCGGATCAAGGGATGATTTGCCGCCGGATCTCTGTTGCACCGATGATGGATTGGACCGACCGGCACTGCCGCGTCTTCCATCGGATGCTCTCGGAGCGTGCATTGCTCTACACCGAAATGGTGACGGCGGCGGCGATTGTGCATGGAGATCAGGAAAAGCTGCTTGGTTTTTCCGATGTAGAACAACCCGTTGCGGTGCAATTGGGTGGGTCAGACCCGGCGTTGTTGGCCGAGGCCGTGCGAGCCTGCGAAGGTTTTGGCTATCCAGAGATCAACCTAAACGTGGGTTGTCCGTCGGATCGGGTGCAGTCTGGGGCTTTTGGGGCCTGTCTGATGCGCGATCCCGATCTGGTCGCGCGCTGTGTTGATGCGATGAGAAATACCGCGCAGAGTTCTGAAATTACAGTGAAATGTCGAATTGGCGTGGATGACCAAGATCCGGAAGTCGCGCTCCGTGACTTTATCCGTACAGTGTCCGGCGTTGGGGTGCGCAGCTTCACGATCCATGCGCGGAAGGCGTGGTTGGATGGTCTCTCGCCGAAAGAAAACCGCACGGTTCCACCTTTAGATTACCTTCTGGCGCTCGCGATTAAAGAGGAAAATCAAGAGCTTGAAGTTGTCGTTAATGGCGGCATCGAGACGATTGAGCAAGCCCGCGCGCATCTCGATAACGGCTTTGACGGCGTGATGATTGGCCGCGCCGCCTATCACGATCCAGGCAATGTGACGGCTGAGATGGATGGCTTGTTCGGCGACGCGCCAAAGCGTGACTTACGCAAGATCGTCGCGCAAATGGCTGATTATGCTGAGGAACAAGCGGTGCGCGGTGTTCCGTTTAAGGCGGTCTCGCGTCACATGCTGGGCCTCTTTACCGGCATGAAGGGCGCGAAGGCGTGGCGGCGGCATATCTCTGAGAATGCTCATTTACCCGGTGCCTCGCCGCAGGTTTTGCTCGACGCGATGACGTTTGTTGATCTGCCAGAGTTGGTAAGTGCCTGATCCGTTAGATGAATACCGAACGCGCGGATGGACGGTGTTTCCGCACGACCCAGCCATCGAGACATGGGCGAAAGCTTGCGCACCGGTCGCCGAGCGCCTCTCGCACGATCCGGAGCACAGCCATTGGTGGCGGTGCGATGGGACTTGGTTTGCGGGGGTCAATGTACTGCCCAATGATGCAGGAGGCGGTGTTGCCGAGGAAGATGTTCCAGCTCTCTCTGGGGCTGCCATAACCTTTATAGAACAGAGCCTTGGCTATTCAGATGTGGCATATGATGCCGCGCAAGTTTCTGTCGTGACTTCCGGTTATCCGCGCCAAGGCGAGGAAGAAACCGAGGCGGCTTGGCGCTATCGGGTCAAGCGATGCGCGGCGCATGTCGATGGGTTGGAACGCACCATGCCAGAACGTCGCCGTAAGCTGTCGGAAACGCACGGCTTTTTGCTCGGTATCCCGTTGGGGGATGCGAGTGTGGAGCAGGGCGCTTTTGTCATTTGGGAGGGCTCGCACGAGGTGATGCGTGCGGCGTTTCGGAAGCGGTTCGCAGGGGTTGCGCCGTTGGAATGGCGAAGCCTTGATATTACAGAGGCTTACACAGAAGCGCGTGCGCAGGTATTCGAGACTTGCACACCGGTTGAGATCGCGCCGGGGCTTGGGTCAGCCTATGTCATGCATCCACTGGCGCTGCATGGCGTTGCGCCTTGGCGGGGCAATGAGGGGCCGCCGCGCGCCGTCGCCTATTTCCGACCCGACACCTTTGGCGGCGACCCGGAAAAGTGGCTGGAAAGCTGACTTTCCCTACTCTCGCAGGGTTAGAACATCGCCTGAAACGCTGTAGCCTTCAAGGCGGTCAAGGAAGCTCAACCCCAGCAATCCACTCGACAATTCGCCCTTTTGCGAAACGGCGGCACGGATATCGTTGACGACAATATCGCCAATCTTCACCGCATTCAGCCGGATTGGAGCAACGAAGGTGTTCCCATTGGCAGTGCTGACTTGCAGGACGAAATTCAGATCGTCATTGGTATAGCCGAGCGCAATCGCGTCCTCATAGGGCAATACGATGCTCGACGCCCCCGTATCGATGAGGAAAGGCACTTCAATGCCGTTGACGAGGCCCGTTGTTTCAAAGTGGCCGCTGCGCGGATCACGCCGAAGGATGACTTCGCCGCCGCCCAGACTTTGCGCGCTTCCGGGCAGGATCTCGGCTTTCACGCGATTGTAGACGGTGCCGAGGCTGTCTTTGTACGTATAGCCGACGATGAGAACTAGAAACGCTGCGACAATGACAATGATGTTGCGGAAAGTCTTGAGCCATCCGCCTTGCCGGCTGACACTGGCCCCGCCCCAAACGAGCGCGAGCAGTAGGCCAGCGTAGACAATGCGCATAATTCCGTCGGTGCCTTCAAAAACTTCAGGGGCGCGCTCTTGGATGCGGTCGCAGCTTGAAATCAAAAGGATAGGGAATAAAAGACGGATCATTCGCTGTCTCGCTTAGCAAAGCGGCGGTTGGTTCGGCGGCCCGGGCGCATGATGGGCGCAGCTTTGGCGATCAAAGGTTCACGTTCAGGCAATTCTGCCATGATGGTACTTCGCTCGGTTGGTTCCATGCGCGACCAGCGGGCAATCTCATCTCCGGTGCGAAAACAACCCATGCAGAGCTTTGCGCCGGGGTGGAGGACGCAGACTTTGACACAAGGGGAGTCAATCTCGTCGCGTTTCCAGACCTCATCACCGAAGTCGCTCATTCGTAAACCCTCGTTATCTCACGCCATTTCAGACAGTCGGTCCAAAACGCTTTGGAGGATGATTGCTGCAGCGGCGCTGTCAATCAAGGCTGCGCGTTTGTCGCGCCGCAATCCAGCGTCCTTCATGGCCTCATCTGCGGCAAAGGTCGACAGCCTTTCGTCCCACTGCAAGACCGGCAGCTTGAACGTGTCTTCGAGGCTGCGGCTGAAGGCGCGAACCGACTGTGCGCGACGACCCGCGCTGCCGTCCATATTGAGCGGCATTCCGACGACGATCCCTTTGGCTTGCCGATACTCAATCAAAGAACGCAGCCGTTCGAGGTCATCTGTCAGGCGAATGCGCCGGATCGTTTCCAGCGGCGAAGCGTGGCCGCGCCGTTCATCACTAACCGCAACGCCGATCGTTTTCGTGCCCGGATCAAGACCGAGGAGCGCGCCTGATGGCACAGCAGCGGCAAAATCTGCCACGGACTCGATGCGAGTCATAAAAGGCTCGCGTTCACAGGGCAGCTTCGAGTTGCTTGGTCGCTTCCGCATCGTCCGAAAAGGCTTCTAAGCCTCGCGTTTGTGCGGCTTTTGCATCCTCTTCGCGATCCAAAATTCGGTACGACCGGATCAGCATCAGCCAACCGCGAAGGTCGTTCGGTTCTTCGTCCAATCGCTCTGACAATCCGTCGACCATCCCGGCGATCATCTCCATTTGAGCTTCTGGCGACATTTCTGCCGCCGCCGCTTGCTGTGCGGATGTCGGTCCTCTGGGGACCAGATCAGCAGGCGGTTCAAGGCCCAATTCGGCTGCGGCGTTGCGAACGTTGTCTTGAACTTGCGCGATCCAAGGCGCGTTTGGTGGTGCCGTCTTGAGCATCTTCACCCAACCATCCATTGCGGGCTCTAGATCCCCGCGTTGCGCCAGTGCGAGGCCTTTAAAAAAGAGAGCCTGATGAAAGCCGGGGTCATTGGCCAGCGCTTTATCTGTTATGACTTCTGCTTCGGGAGACATGTACCCGCCAGCAGCCATGAACATCGCTTCGGCCATATTTGCATAGAGGTCTGCGTCGGCGGCCTCCGGATTCAACGTGGCCACTTTGTCGAAAGCGCGCCAACTTTCGTCGTAGATTTCGAGGGTTTTAAGGCTTCGTGCCAGAACGTTCCAACCTTGCGGATCTTCCGGGGTCGATTTGAGGCGTTCTCTCACCTTGTCGGCCAAATCGAGCATCTGCGTGCGTGCGGGGGACGGGGTCGGTGGTTCGCGGCGCTGGGTGGCAAATTGGGCTTCCGCTTGTTCTTGAGAAGGGCGCGTGTCGGCTCGTTCGAGCTGTAGATTGCGCTGTGCGTATGGTCGGTCGCCAAGTGACGGTGACCCCAGCTGGCTGTAGACTCCCATACCAATAGCAGGGACGCCGATGGCCGCAAGAAATCCGAGAACAGGCGTCAAACGGCTCGGCGTCGATTTTGCCCCGACCTCTATCTCAGCGGCCTCCGCCGCGGCGAGTAACCGACGCGACAACTCAATCCGTGCACTTTCAGCCTCTGCTTCCGTAAGGACGCCGCGGGACAGGTCATGCTCGACTTCTCGCAACTGAGCTCGAAAGGCCTCAACATCGTGTTCTGCGCGCGAAGCAGGCACGGCCCGTGGTTTCCAGAATGGCGCCGCCAAAGCGAGCGCCGCCAAAACCGTCAATATCCCTGCAAACAACCAGAACAGAACCGAATCCTCCGCTTTATCTGCGGTGAACGTATTGCGCCCCCCGACCTGCGGCAAGATGGGGCGATCCCGACATGTCGGTAAGTTGACCTTGAACGGCGGTATTAGGGCGACGTATGGGGGATCAAGCGGGCATGGATAGGTAAGATCCCGTCTTTTGGTGGAGCAATGTGATGGCAGCAAACCGCAAGCCTCGGTACTCGATATTCTCGTTGGCACGTAATTCGGTTTCTCACCACCAGGGTTGGGAGCGCGCTTGGCGTTCACCAGAACCAAAGCCGGAATACGATGTGGTGATTGTTGGCGCTGGCGGGCACGGCCTTGCGACCGCTTATTACCTCGCGAAAAATCACGGTATCACCAACATCGCGGTCGTTGAGAAGGGCTGGCTCGGCGGTGGGAATACTGGACGCAATACGACAATCATTCGCTCGAATTACCTTCAAGACAGCTCAGCGGCACTTTTTGAGTTGTCGCGCGCTCTCTTCGAAACGTTGTCCCAAGAGCTGAATTACAACGTCATGTTCAGCCCTCGCGGGGTTCTGATGCTCGCGCAAACCGAGCATGAAAAGCGGGCTTGGCAACGCACGCATCATGCGACCCGCCTCAACGATATTTACACTGAATGGGCGGATCCGGAGCGGGTCAAAGAAATTTGCCCGATTATCAACATGGACCCCAATGCGCGCTTTCCTGTCCTCGGCGGGCTGTGGCAGCCGCGTGGCGGTACGGCGCGGCACGATGCGGTGGCGTGGGGTTATGCACGAGCTGCGGACGAACTGGGTGTCGATGTTATTCAAAATTGCGAAGTGACTGGAATTGATCGCGACGGCGGTAAGGTCACCGGCGTTCAGACGACGCGCGGTGAGATCAAGTGCGGCAAGCTCGGTATTGTGGTCGCGGGCAATACGAGCCGATTGACCGATATGGCCGGTTTCAGAATGCCGCTCGAGAGCGTTCCATTGCAAGCACTGGTCTCAGAGCCCATCAAACCGGTGCTCGATATTGTTGTGATGGCCAATACTGTTCATGGTTACATGAGCCAGTCCGATAAAGGCGAGTTGGTCATCGGAGGAGGAACTGATGGCTACAACGCCTATACCCAGCGCGGTTCGTTCCACCACATTGAGGAAACCGTGACGGCGCTGGTCGAAACCTTTCCGATTATCTCTCGACTACGGATGCTGCGACAATGGGGTGGTATCGTCGACATCACCGGGGATCGATCGCCGATTATCTCTAAAACACCAGTCGACGGCGTGTTTGTTAATTGCGGGTGGGGGACGGGCGGTTTCAAGGCGACATGTGGCTCGGGTCACTGCTTCGCCGCGACGATTGCGCGGGACGAACCTGACGCTGTCGCGGCGCCATTTAGTCTTGATCGTTTCGCGGAAGGTCGGATGATCGACGAGAGCGTGGCCGCAGCGGTCGCGCACTGATGCTCTCTTGGCTGCTTAATTTGTAGCGCTTACGGCAGGGACGTTCACTGTCTCGGCCGTGCCAGAGACGGAGATCCCGGCAAAGCTCATCGTACGCTCAGTCGGTAAGATGAGTTCAGCCCGCGTTCCTTCCCCAAGAACACTCGTCATGACGAACTGGGCATTGTGTAATTCCGCCAACCCTTTGACGATGCTGAGACCGAGGCCGACACCTGCCGATGCGGCCTTTTCTTGTGCGCTGGCACGGACGAAGGGATCTTGGATTTTCTTTAGTTCGTCTTGAGGTATTCCATCCCCATTGTCTTCGACCCGGATGACGGTCTCACCGATCGCATTGACCTTTGCCTTAAGTGAGATGTGACCGCCTTGCGGGGTATAGCGAAGGGCGTTCGTTCCAAGGTTCAAGACAATTTGCTTAATTGCGCGCTCATCAGCTTTGATCTCGAGATCAGGTGGGCAATCGCCCAGGCTCAATTGCATCTTCTTTTCCATGGCCAAGGGGGTCAACATGGCATGCGCTTCGCGTAACAACGTTGTTACGCAGAAGGATGTCTCATCAAGTCGGCGACCATGGGCCTCGATTTTCGATAAATCCAGAAGATCGTCGATCAGAGAAACAAGGTGCTTTCCGCTATCGGCGACATGGCAAAGGTATTCTCTTTCCTGCTGAAAAGTGTCAGCGTCGAGCATCATGTGCGTCAGCTCGGAGAAGCCAATGATTGCGTTCAAGGGCGTTCGAAGTTCATGACTCATATTTGCCAGAAGGTCGGACTTCGCGCGTTCCATTTTTTCTGCATGGATGCGCGCTTCGTTTAGCTCAGCCTCCCGAGCTTTGAGTTCGGTGACATCAATTGCCATGCCCGCAACAGCGCCGCCCGACAAAGGATATTTGACGACACGAAAAATTCCTTGTGTTCCGTAGTCGCGTTCAACCGGAATACCTGCCGCGTTTCGTTGCGCATCGACGCGCGATTGAACCGCCGCCTCTAACTGTTCTTGAGGGATCTTTCCAATCAAAGAAGCTCTGACCAAATCGGCATAGGTCAACCTTCTGCCGTCCGACATTGCTTCTGCGATCTCCAAGTATTGTGCGTAAAGATCGTGATATGTGTGATTGTGGGCAATCAGTCTGTCGTCAGAATCGTAGACGCAGCAGGCAACAGGACTCTTCGCAATCGCTTCTTTAAGAATGGCGTTTTCCTGAAGCAACTCGGATACCGCTTCAGGGTCATTCATCAGGCGAAGTACGTCTTTCTCGCCAAGCTGAACATTTGCGTTCCTATCTATCGTATCGTTTTGAGCATGATGAGGTTCCGTAGCCATACGGATCACCAATCTCCTTTCGCTCGATGTTAAAACAATCGTAGATTAAGACGCCCTAGCTCACCTCGCTACGAAACAAAATTCAGGATAATTTTCTGTTAATCCAAATGAGGGAATTGTTAAAAATTTATCAGAATGCCTCTTACTTTTTTGGATTAGATCATCGAGCCAATAAGCGTGGGGGCATGCCTGTTTCTGTGAGCTATGCCGTGTTTTATCGAGCCAACCGAGCCTCTCGATGGGTGATGTATCCGTTTGCTGAGAAGATGATGGCTCCGCCGATCCAAACCCAGACTGTCGGAACTTCGCTAAAGGCGAAGAACGCGATGATTGCGACGAAGGGCAGCTTGGCGAACTCGAAAGGTTGTAGCTGAGAGACTTCAGCCATACTCACCGCGCGGGTCCAGCAAAGGTGTCCAATCGTTCCAGCCAACGCTAAGCACAGCAACCAGCCGAACGTTTCGGCGCTTGGCCATTGCCAAACGAATAGGGCCGCAATCAGGGTAATTGGTGTTTGAAGAACCACCATCCAAATCGCGATACCCTCCGGCGCATCCGTTGCGCTCAGCTTTTTCACCAAGACTGCTGCCGTCCCGATCAACCCAGCAGAAAGGAGAACGAGAGCTGCGCCCAATGAGACCTCGACATATCCGGGTCTCAAAACGACCATGACACCGATGAAGCCAACGATCAAAGCAGTTGATCGATGCAGTCTTATCCGCTCTCCCAAGAGCTCAGGCGGCTATTTAATCTTCAGCGCCTATGGCTGAACCAGACCTTAGTCGACGACCTGACGCCAATTAAAGATCTAACAAATCTGGCAATACTCAGCCTTCCTGACACGACTGTCCGCGACCTGAGTCCACTCCAACAACTCACTAGTCTAGAGAAACTCCACCTAAATGGCAGTCGAATCAGCGAACTTGACGCCCTCAAATCATTGATACGACTTCAATATCTTGATTTGGCGGATACGCAAGTTGATGATTTGACCGCTCTCGACGATTTATTCGAACTCGACTGGCTCAATGTTTCTAATACGCAGGTAGACAACTTAACCCCGCTCCAAAATTTATCCAATTTGCGATTCCTTAATCTATCCCGAACCCCGGTTCCGAATCTCGCACCAATCAAAAGCGCCACAAATCTGAGATACGCAACAAGCCAAAATTTGACTATAACCTCTTCGTCGGGGGTCATCATAGAAGACGGTCTTCACTTCGAGAACACACCGGTTTCTGGCAGCGATCATGCCTTCCGCGCTCTGGTTAAACTGACCAATCCAGAACGTACTATCCAAACGCTGCAATACCTTAACGGCGAACATCCGAAGTATGGCGGGCCGCCGAAGGTCGAGCCAGAAAATTCAAAAGCGGATCAGCCAACGTCTACCCGTCGCCGCGATCTGATTGCAAATCCACCAGCGACCATCGTCAACCGAAATGGTCAGATTGATTTCGATCCAAGCGAACCGAGTGACACGCCAGACGATCCCGACGATCAACAACTTCTGGGATTGCCGAAGCGTCAAAAGAACCTTGCGGAACAATTGGCGAAATCTCTCGGACAGCAACAGCCCGCATCGACACGCGCGTTGCGGCATTACGCCGACGAGATCAAACCTTCCGGTGTCCTACTTGAAATTCTCAAAGACGCCTTCATCACGATTAGAGCTGGCTTCGAACAGGCGATCCGAGAGGGCGCGTTAAACGACGACACCATCGCTGCGTGGGACACGTTTCAGAAAAACAACACCCTATTCTTTGCTCATTATCCTTTCGATCTGGAGAGAGAAAAACTCTACCGGAACGCACCAATCGACATCGGGAAAGTCGATTTCAGCGCAATGGCCGAAGCGCTTTCAGATTTGACGAAGGTTCTCAAGGAGGATGAAGTCGCGCCCTCGGTGGGCGAACGGTTTCGCGATTGGGCGGAAGTCTCAGAAGCACTGTCATATCAACTGCGTGACGAAGCGCTTCGACGTGGCGGCGTGATCGAAACCATCGATGAGCCCGACATAGGATACGAATACGACCTCCCCCTCGAACGCAAACTTCTCGGGTTTGCCGCCGTGGCGAAAAGGACCGTCAGCCAAGCGTGGGTCATGGTGAAAAAGCTCGGTGAATTCCTAGAAACGAAGGACGTTAAATCGATCAAGAACGTTGTTTGGGTAGGCGAGCGTTTACTCGGTACAGCCGCAATCCTCGCTGCACTGCTATACAGTTTCTTCATCTAGGGCACTGTCAGAAGCATTTATAAAAACGCCGTCATTCCCGCCCCCGCCTTCGCGGGGACAGGCTTCGGCGGGAATCCACTCAGCCGCACGACCTCACTTCACCATGGATACCCGCCTTCGCGGGTATGACGGTATCGAATGGCCGCGCAACCCAAATAGCTTTTCGCGTTCATCCCGCCTCCCCCACGACGCCCCAATAAAATCCGATTTGATCGCGCATACTCAACCAGATCATCTCAGTGGTTACGTTCGGGAAAATGGAGCGGCGCGTGGTTAGATCAGCAATGGGTCTCGCACTAGCGGCGCAGGTGGCAACCGCCGCCCTCGCCTATGCCGAGTCCGATCCGATTGTCGCTTCGACGGAAGACCTCTGCCCCACCGAGGCGCATGAAACCATCCTTGCGTGCCTCGACGCGTGGTACTCTGACATCAGCGTCGAGACGGCCCCGCTCTCGCTCGATACCGGGATTTGGATGCCCAGTGTCGGCGGCATCTTCGCGACGGTCCAGCGTCACAAGCGCGGCGCGGACAAATCCGAAATCCCCGTCAGCGATCTACCCCTTGAGAACTACGCCAAGATGGTGGAGGCGGGTGATCCAGCGAACACGTATCGGGTTCTCAGCGCGGACCCCACGGCACAAAATCTGCTGCTGAGTATAACGATCTTGGCGGAAGAGGTCTTTCAGATGCCTCCGGCAGAGGCGCCCATCGCGTATCTGTTTCTGACCAAGATTGTCGAGAGCACGCTCCATCGATCCGCCGTCGAAGACAAGCGCGACATCTACGCCTCGACGGAACAGTTCCGCAATTGCCTGCACTTGACGCTGATCGACCAACAGACCGACCGACTGGGTTCGACCTGCCTACCGATCTTGTCGAATGCCGCCGGCAAACTCTTGGGCGACGAATAAACCGCGCTCTGACAAAACCGAGACCACCCGCCCCCGACCGCCTTGTCATTCAACACCACTTCGGCAACACTCGTGCGCCTTATATCGCCCATCGCTTGGGTATCGGGAGAACAGAACGAATGAGCCTGCCAAACCTAATCCGCGCCGCTGCGGTCCTTTCCGTGACCATGACCTCCGCCGCGCTTGCGCAAGACACATCGCCCAAAATCAAAACCTCTCAGCAAGCCATTGATCGGATCTTTGATCGAAACCTGCTCATCGACCGCGACTCCACCCGCCTCATCGAGTTTTTCGACCGCAACATCCGCGGCGAGCGAACATGGACGATGAACTTCGTCAGCGACCAAGACTCTCTGAGCGTTAAATTTGACGATGCTGCCGATGTAAAACACGCCAAAAAGGGAGAGCGCTCGCCGATCTACCGTCCCGATTTTCACAATGGTCTTCCAAAAGTCCAAGGCGACCTTGGCGCAGACGCTCGGCTGACCGAAGCGCGGGAAGCTTTACGGAAACAATTCCCCGATGCGGTGATCGAAGACGACTACATCATGCAGTTCAGATTTTGCTTCGCCCCCCAAGAAGGCAAGACGTCAAAATACGAAAACGGATGCCGCCGGAAAGGGCCGCTCAGCCGGTGGAAGGTCTGGCTCAAAATGACGCCAGCGGAAGGCGATTGGCTGGCGAAGGAAGTTTTCTTCGGCGACGAGGCAACGGCGGTGGTCAAAGACGGTCCGCGCGGCTATTTCCAGTAACACGGTTTTCCGAAACGGCGGGCTTGTAGCCCGAGAAAATCCACCCTTGCCCCCGCCCATGCCTCGGCATACTTTCCGCTTTCCAACCGGAAAACGTAACGGGTTCAGGGGTTTTGATTGTGAATACTCTTCGGTTAGCGCGCACGGCGTTCCTCGCGACACTCCTTGGCGCGGCGGCCAGCACTGCTCTGGCTGAGACTCAATATTTCGAGGGTGAGTACGTCTGCAAAAACGTCGTGCGACACAATTTCTGGGCCGTCGATCTGGGCGCAAAAACGGCGCAGATCGGCATCCGCCGCGCGGACCGCGTGAACAGGCCGAGCCTCGGCTCCGGGTCGTTGGAGATCGAGGGCGATAAAGTCACCCTGATCGGGGATCGCAACACCAATCTCTATGCGAATGGCACGCTGGCGGACGACGGCAGCGCGCTCGATCTGATTTGGACGAACAAGCAGGGAAAGGTGAACGCCGATTGCACCCCCTTCACCCTCACCCAAACCAATGACACGCCAACGGATCGCTGGGATGCCTATCTCACGCTGGCCGAAACCGCCGAACCAATCACCGATGACATGGAGCGCAGTCTAGCGATGGCGCGCGAGTTACCGCACGCTGACTTGCTGCCCGCCCTCGATCAACAAGCCTATCGACAAAAGCGCCAAGCGGCGAACAAGGGCTTTCGCACCCGGTATCAATCTCAAATACCCAAGCTGATTGCGGCATCGCCGGTCGAGACTCCCGAAGGCCGCGAACAACTTCGCGCCGAGTTGAACCGAATGCAAAAGTTCAAATTTCGCGTGGACCTTGGTGGGCTTTACGCCCAGCACCTCTATCGCAACGACATCGCGCCCGACCCTGCGTTCTTCTCGGACGAGGCAGAGGCGTGTCAGCTCTTCAAAGCCAATCCGCAATTTTTTTCCACCGATCACCTCGAAGCCTTTGTCGGATTGCCGCGTTATTGGTGGACGCGTGAGCAAGCCAGCGCGTTGATCGAGCGGACCGAAAGCTGTGCGGCGCAAGACCTCAAAGTCAAAAGAGTCGCGGACGCGCTCGTCAAATCGATCAGCACTCGGTTCCCCGAGCTCGACGCCGCAGTCAACGCCAAACAATTTCTTGAGGACGAAGCGGAGCGTCACGCTGCACTGGAACCGGGTCTTTCGGCGATTGCGGATTCCGGCTCTTTCAGCATCGATCGAAACAAGCGCAATCAGCTTCGCATCAGTGAAGCCTATTACGACCTCTTTTACCTTGAGCAGGTCGCCGATGCCCAAACCGCGTCGCTTGAGGTGGCGAAAACCGAAGTCGACACAATGTTTGACGGCGAGACACCGATTGACGTCGGTACAAGTATCATCGCGTCGAGTGTCGTAGCCTGTGACGAAGCGTTTGGCCGAAGCCACTACAACGCAGCCTCGCCAATGGCGTTGCTCCATAAGCGGTGCCACGATACGGCAAGCTCGGTCATGAAACAGCGCCTCGAAACAAAGCTCGCGGCAATGCAGTCCGGCGATTTTGAAGCAAAAGACCTTGAGAAAGACGGCAAGTTCGAACTCGATTCCGGCACGCAGCGCGCCGCCGGCATCCTCGGTCTGCGCGAGTTGCTGAGCCGGTATCAATCCGAACAAAAAACCGCTCAAAACAAACTGATCGAAATCCAAGTCGCTAAAATCGACGCGGCGCTGGTCGTTGCGACAGATGGAGACTCGGCTGAATTTGACGCCCTGTGCGAACAAGCGGACGGCAACCGCGCATTGGCGCAAGCATGTGATCGCGGCGCGAAGGAGCTGGCCGAGGGACGCCTACAAGCACAGTGCGACGCCAAAATCGCGGCATCATCTCTCGCCGAAGAATACCGCGATGACGTCATCGCCTACACCTCGCCCCGCACCGGACAAAAAGCCGAAGTCCCCGTCCGCGATCTCATCTGCCTGATGACGCGCGGCGACAGTTTCGATTTCCAGACCAGCGGGTTTTCCGTCTGGACGACGACTCAGTTCACCCTCGGCCCCAAAGGCGACCCCAACGCCCTCGTCGGTGATCTCGCTCTTGTCAGTGAAGACGGCAGCAAAGTGGTCTGGGAAGTCGAAGCCCTCGACTCCGCCCCCAAAGGCTTCAAAGACATCGAACCCGCGATCATCATCGGCTGTATCGCGGAAAAAGTGCGCTGTTAGAGGGTAAATTCACCCCGCAGCATCACGCATATAACGATTTACGCATATCGTGATTGCCGCCCTCGTAATCCTCTGTTAAGAGCCGGTTAAGAATCGAGCCGTGTGACCAGCGCGGCCTGACCCCTCATGCCGACACGCAGATAAGGATCGCCCGCATGGACGCGCCAAGCCAACACGACTACGCCATCGCCGACATCGGCCTCGCCGACTTTGGCCGCAAAGAAATCGAGATCGCTGAAACCGAAATGCCGGGCCTGATGGCCTGCCGTGAGGAGTTTGGCGCGGCCAAGCCCCTCAAAGGTGCGCGCATCACCGGTTCGCTTCACATGACCATTCAAACGGCGGTTCTCATCGAAACGCTTGCCGAGCTGGGTGCGGACATCCGCTGGGCAACCTGCAACATCTTCTCCACGCAAGACCACGCGGCGGCGGCGATTGCGGCGGGCGGCACGCCTGTTTACGCGATCAAGGGCGAGAGCCTTGAGGACTACTGGCTCTATGTCGACAAAATCTTCGACTGGCCGGTCACGGCGGAAAACCCAGAGGGCACGCCGAACCTGATCCTCGACGATGGCGGCGACGCGACGATGTACATCATCCTCGGTGCAAAGCTTGAGGCCGGTG
>CAZXMX010000060.1:0-15730 GCA_964641645.1 uncultured Neomegalonema sp. | reverse complement strand
GCCCTGACCATCCACCCACACCCCACGCTGTCAGAGACGGTGGCGATGGCGACGGAGATGTTTGACGGAACGATAACTGATCTCATGCCGCCGAAACGCCGATAGCCATTTGACACCGGCGTTTCGCACCACAGCTCCGTCACGATATCGAGAAAGCGCTTGCAGTATTGTGATTGAAACAGCATCAAGCAGGACATTTTGTTGCTGATGCTTTGACGAATGCCCTCTTTTTGGGGGTGATTGAGTGCCAGAGGATTGACGATAAGACTCAGATCGGCGCCACTTTGCGTCGGTTGGCTACATTTCTTCGATTGAACGCGCGCACCGATTGGTGCGGCGGTAACAGGGAGACCCGGACTATATGGCGCAATTAATTGGCGTTCCGAATGAGTTAGCTGAAGACGAAAAGCGCGTTGCGCTGACGCCTGAAACAGCCGGACGCATTCAAAAACTTGGATACAAACTTCAAATCGAGAAAGGCGCAGGCGAATCTGCCAATTTCTCGGACGCGGCCTACGCGGACGCAGGGGTCGAGGTCGTCGATGATGTCTGGACCAGTTCCGACATTGTGATGAAAGTCCGTCAACCAACGGATGCTGAGGCGGAAAAGCTCTCAGAAGGCAAAACGCTCATCAGCTTTTTGTGGCCCGCTCAGAATGAAGAGTTGGTCAAAAAACTCAGCGCGCAAAAGCCTGCTGCGGTTCTGGCCATGGATCAGGTGCCGCGTATCTCGCGTGCACAAAAACTCGATGCGCTCTCGTCAATGGCAAATATCGCCGGGTACCGTGCGGTTGTAGAGGCTGCGAATAACTTCGGGCGGTTCTTCACGGGCCAAGTCACTGCTGCGGGTAAAGTTCCCCCTGCAAAAGTGCTCGTGATCGGCGCGGGTGTTGCCGGACTGGCGGCCATCGGTGCCGCGCGCTCAATGGGTGCGATTGTGCGCTCGTTTGATATTCGCCCCGAAGTCGCCGAACAGATCGAGTCGATGGGGGCCGAATTCCTGTTCCTAGATTTCGACAACGAGGACGCAGGCACGGAGGGCGGCTATGCCAAACCCTCCAGCCCTGAATTCCGCGAAAAACAACTGGAGCTGTTCCGTGAACAAGCCTCGGATGTGGACATCGTCATCACCACGGCACTGATCCCCGGACGTCCCGCGCCGAAACTCTGGCTCGAAGATATGGTCAAGGCCATGAAGCCAGGGTCGGTGATTGTTGACCTCGCGGCAGAGCAGGGCGGCAACTGCGATCTGACATCGCGGGGTGAGCGGATCGTCACCGACAATGATGTGACGGTCATCGGCTATACCGACATGGCCAGCCGCATGGCTGCGCAGTCGAGCCAGCTCTACGGCACGAACCTGCGCCACATGCTCGATGATCTTACGCCAGAGAAAGACGGGATTCCGAACGTTGATATGGAAGACGTCGTGATCCGGGGTTGTACGGTAGTCAAAGAGGGCGAGGTCACCTTCCCGCCGCCTGCTGTCGCCACCTCCGCCGCGCCCAAAGCGGCACCGGTTGCGAAGATCGACCCTGAGGAAGAGGCCCGAAAGGCCGCTGCTGCTGCAAAGAAAGCGTCCACCATCAAAACGGTGGGTGTTGTGCTTGGCGCAGCGTTGCTCGCGCTGATCGGCTTTACCGCGCCGCCTGAGTTTATGTCTTACTTCATCGTCTTCATACTGGCGGTGATCGTCGGTTACTATGTGATCTGGAATGTCTCGCACTCGCTGCACACGCCGCTGATGGCGGTGACGAATGCGATTTCCGGGATCATCGTTGTCGGGGCGTTGTTACAAGTCTCCAGCGGTAACTTGCTGGTTCAGATTCTAGCAGGGATCGCGGTCTTCCTCGCGTTCATCAACATCTCTGGTGGGTTTCTTGTCACTCGGCGCATGCTTGCCATGTTCCAGAAAAGCTGAGGGGCGGTTCAATGTTATCTCAAGGTTCCGTCACCGCCGCTTACATCGCGGCGAGTATCCTCTTCATCCTTTCGCTCTCAGGTCTTGCGAAGCAAGAAACCGCAAAGGGCGGCGTGGTCTTTGGTGTCACGGGTATGGCGATTGCCATTCTCGCGACGATCCTCGGGCCGGGTGTCTCGAACTACCTGCTGATCGTTCCTCTCGTCTTGGTCGCGGGCGTCGTGGGCTGGTATGTCGCCAACAAAGTCGAAATGACCCAGATGCCAGAGCTGGTTGCGATCCTGCACAGCTTTGTCGGCATCGCAGCGGTTTTCGTTGGCTTCAACAGTCACTTTGAAGGCTTCGGGAAATACATCGGTGCGGCTCGTACGATCCACAACGTGGAAATTTTCCTTGGTGTGTTCATTGGCGCGGTGACCTTTACCGGATCCGTTGTCGCGTTCGGAAAACTCAGCGGCAAGATGTCGGGCAATGCGTTGACGCTGCCTGGGCGTCACTGGATGAACCTCGCGGCGATTGTCGTTTCGGTCATCCTCGCCATCATCTTCTGTGTAGGCAATCCCGAGCCGACTTGGACGTTGATCGTCATGACGCTCATCGCGCTTGTTTTCGGGGCGCATTTGGTACTGGCCATTGGCGGCGCGGATATGCCGGTCGTCGTATCGATGCTGAACAGTTACTCCGGTTGGGCGGCGGCAGCGGTCGGCTTCATGCTTGGCAACTACCTGCTGATCGTGACAGGCGCACTGGTTGGCTCGTCCGGTGCAATCCTCAGTTACATCATGTGCAAAGCCATGAACCGCAGTTTCGTCTCAGTCATTCTGGGCGGCTGGGGCGGCGACGCGAGCGGCCCTCAGCAAGAGGTCGAAGGCGAGATGGTGCCGACGAATGTCGATACCGTCGTGCAACAGCTTGAAGATGCCGACAGCATCATCTTTGTTCCCGGCTACGGTCTTGCCGTGGCGCAGGCGCAAGGCGCAGTCTCTGAACTGACCCGCAAACTGCGCGCCAAAGGCAAAGAGGTTCGCTATGCGATCCACCCAGTCGCAGGACGCTTGCCGGGGCACATGAATGTCCTGCTTGCCGAGGCAAAAGTCCCTTATGACTACGTGCTGGAGATGGATGAGATCAACGAGGACTTCCCTCAAACCGATTTCGTCATGATCCTCGGGGCAAATGACATCGTGAACCCGTCCGCGCAAGATGATCCGAACTCACCTATCGCGGGGATGCCGGTTCTCGAGGTTTGGAAGGCCAAGAACGTCGTGATCTCCAAACGGGGTCAAGGACGGGGCTATTCCGGTGTCGAAAACCCGCTGTTCTTCAAGGATAACAGCCGGATGCTCTACGGCGATGCCAAAGACAGCCTTGACGCGATCCTGAAGCAGATGGATTGATTAGAACACCCGCGTTCTAAACCTCGCGGGCGTATCCGTCCGCGAGGCACCATGGCTAAGATCGACCCACTCCTTGAGCCCTACACACTCAACAAGCTAACTCTCAAAAACCGTGTACTCAGCACCCCGCACGCGCCCGCATACGCGGAAAACGGGATGCCGGGAGAACGCTATCAGCTTTACCACGAGGAAAAGGCTAAGGGTGGGATCGGCCTGACCATGTTCGGCGGTTCAAGCTGTGTTGGGCCAGATAGCCCCTCGGTGTTCGGGCAGCTCGATATATCCAGCGACCGGATCATCTCATACTTCGAAGAGTTTTCCACGCGCATCCATCTGCACGGGACCGCGCTGATGTGCCAGATTTCCCACCTTGGGCGGCGCACGACTTGGAATGCGGGTGATTGGCTGCCGGTCATTGGGCCCTCGCGTGAGCGCGAACCTGCCCACCGGGGCTTCCCCAAAGAAATGGACCATGCCGATATCCGCCGGGTCATCGGCCATTACGCGGATGCGGCGCGCCGCTGTAAGCAAGGCGGCCTCGACGGCGTGGAGCTGATCCACAATGGTCATCTTCCCGGTCAATTTCTTTCGCCTGACGTCAATCAGCGCACCGACGCTTATGGCGGTTCGTTCGAGAACCGCGCGCGATTTGCGCTCGAAGTCATCGAAGCGATGAAAGAGGCCGTCGGCTCCTCTTTCATCGTTGGGATTCGGATGGAGATCGGCGGGGCCGTTGACAATTCGATGAGCCATGCTGAGTCTTTGCAATTTGCCCACGCGCTGCAATCTTCAGGCACGCTCGACTACTTCAACTTAAACTATGGTCGCCCAGATCATGACTTCGAGCTGGCGCAATTTGCGGTGCCTGCGATGTTTCAAAAGCTCGCGCCTTGGCTCTCACTCGTGGCTGAGTTCAAACGCGAGCTTTCACTTCCCGTCATTCACGCTTGTCGCGTTTCAGATTTGGCAACGGCGCGCTATGCCGTTGAAGAGGGCCATGTTGATCTGATCGGCATGACACGCGCACATATCGCCGACCCACACCTGGTTCGCAAGATGCAAGCGGGAGACGAGGCACGTATTCGGCCCTGCGTCGGTGCGGGGTATTGTATCGACCGCATTTATGGCGAAGGCGAAGCGCTGTGCGTGCACAATGTCGCGACGGGTCGCGAAAGCACCGTGCCGCACATCGTTCCTAAGTATGAAGAGTCGGCACGAAAAGTCGTGGTCGTCGGCGGTGGTCCGGCGGGATTGGAGGCTGCGCGTGTCAGCGCAGAGCGCGGCCACGAAGTCGTACTGTTCGAGGCGGCCTCCCAACTGGGTGGACAAGTGCGCATCGCCGCACAATCCCGCGTTAGGAAAGATCTGATCGGCATCACGGATTGGCTCGCCAGCGAAGTCGAGACTCTCGGCGTCGATCTGCGTTTCAACATCTATGCTGGTGAAGAGGAAATCCTCGCCGAAGAACCGGACGTCGTGATTATCGCCACCGGCGGCTTACCGGATACTGAGTACTTCCCCGGCGGCGACTTGTGCCTGAGCGTGTGGGATGTGCTTGGTGGTCAGAAGGTCGAAGGCGATGTGCTGATCTACGACGATAACGGCCAGCATCAGGCTCCTTCGCTCGCCTGTGAACTGGCGGAGCGGGGCGGCGCGAATATCCAGTTCGTTACGCCAGACCGAAACGCCTGCGTCGAAATGGGCGCATCGAACTTTCCGATGTATCTCAGCAAATTCCACAAGGGCGGTGTTCAGGTGACGCCAGATTATCGTATCGCCCGCGTCGAACGAGACGGCAATGCGCTGAAGGCGACTTTCACCAGCGATTATGGCGGTTCGGAAATCGAGCGCCGTGCGGATCATATCATCGTCGAACATGGAACCTTGCCGCTTGATGAAGTTTACGCGGCCCTCCGCGATGCGGCTGGAAATCAAGGCGTCACTGATGTGAACGCGCTGATCGCAGGTGAACCGCAACCCTTCACCGAAGGCGGCTATTCCCTCCATCGGGTAGGAGACGCCGTCGCAAGCCGAAATATTCATGCCTCCATCTATGATGCGAGGCGATTGTGTCAGACCCTATAGATGCGCCGGATCGAACCGCGCTTCTGATGGCGGTCATGGCGACTGTCGGTCTGTCACTCAAAGGAATCTTCGGAAAGTTTGCGTTCATCGCGGGTGCTTCGGTGATGACCTTGGTGTTGGTCAGAATGCTGCTGGCATTACCTTTGTTTTGGGCCGCTGATCGGCTTCTCCGAGCAGAAGCTCGCACACCGATGTCGAGACGAGATATCGGCCTTGGTCTGTGTTTTGGTGCGATGTTTCTTGTTGCAATGCTGACGGACTTTACAGCGATTGATCGGTTGGGTGCGGGGCTGTCAAGGATCGCTCTTTTTACCTACCCGCTCATTGTCGTACTGATCTCATCTGCGATGGATCGTCATTGGCCATCGGGACGGCAACTCACAGCATTCGTCATTTCCTATGGTGGACTCTTGATCGTGTTGCGGCCAGATCGTGCGGAGTTGCCGCCGTTGTTTTGGTCTGGAGTTGGTTTTGCATTGCTCTGTGCTATCACAATCGGAGCAGTTTATGCGTTGGCGAATCCTTTGATAAAGCGAATTGGCGCTGCACGTTTCTCGATCATCACGCATATGTCCGCTGCAATCGGAATGTGTTTGATCGCAATGATGACATTTACACACGAGAGCTTTGCGATAGGCAGAGACGCCTATCTATGGATTGCTTTGATTGTCATCGTGGCAACGGTTGGTCCGATGCTGATGCAGTATGAGGCGATGCGGCGGATCGGTGCGTCGCGGGTTAGCTTGATTGCGCTGATCGGTCCTGTCGTGACCGTCGCGTTGGCTTGGGTATTGTTGGATGAAACCTTGGATTTGATCCAACTAGCCGGATTTGTGCTAGTCCTTCTTGGCATTACCATTCTCGAATGGCCAAATCTGCAGAGAACCGCTACGAAATAAATGTGCTGATTTCATCGAGCGATTTTTTTGACAGCGCGTGCTTAGGAATGGTCGCTCCTTCTGTCGGATACCCGACGACCATCAGGACGAACGGTTTCTCCGTTTCGGGTCGTTCGCAGATTTTGTTCAGAAATCCCATGGGGGCGGGAGTGTGCGTGAGTGTCCCCAAGCCCGCCGTGTGTAGTGCTGTGATCAGCATTCCGACGGAAATCCCGACGGACTCGCTAACGTAGTAATTTTTCTCACCCTCTTCGCCGCGACGCTGAGCGAAAGCGGCGATCAGCCACGGCGCGGTTTCGAGAAATGATTTCTCGGCATCCGTCCCAAGTGGGGCAAGGGCGTCGAGCCATTCATCGGGCGCTTTGCCGTCATAGAACGCGCGCTCCTCCTCTTCCGCCGCTTCGCGAATTTTCCGTTTCATGTCTGGGGCAGAGATCGCGACGAAATGCCAAGGCTGTTGATTGGCTCCACTTGGTGCTGTGCCCGCCGCTTTTATACAAGCCTCAATAATTTCACGTGGTACTGGTTCTGCAGAAAAATCGCGGATCGTGCGCCGTGTTTTCAGCGTTGCGAGAACGGCTTCTGCCCGAGCGGCCATTTCCGCTGGTGCGCGATGAATATAGCCAGCAAGAGGGACGCGAGCTTCGGTCATGCGGCTGTCCAACCGCCATCGACCATGAGGGACGATCCCGTAATGAGGCTGCTGGCGTTTGAGGCAAGGAAGACGATTGATCCCATGATTTCTTCGACCTGTCCGACACGGCCGAAGGCGATCTTGGATTCAACAAACTCGCGAAAGGTATCATCTTTCAGGAAGGGGGCGGTGAGTTCCGTTTCGATGAAGGTCGGGCATAGCGTATTGACGCGAATGTTGTACGGGCCAAGTTCCCAAGCCATCGCCTTGGTCATCCCTTCAATGGCATGTTTGGATGCACAGTAAACGGTACGCTTTGGTCCGCCGACATGGCCCATCTGAGAAGAGATGTTGATGATCGAGCCGGGCAGGTCGGCGCTCATCAACCCCCAAGAGACGGCCTGTGCAACAAAGAACGCAGCTTTGACATTGATCTCCATCACCGAGTCGTACTCGTCCTCGGTCGCATCGACGAACGGTGCGTGGCGGGCAAGCCCTGCATTGTTGACGAGGATTTGGAACGGGCCTTCGTTATCGACCAGCTGCTCAACGGCTTTGCGATCCGTGACATCGAGGACGGCAGAGCCTGCCAATAGACCGCGTGCCTTCAGCGCCTCAGACGCAGCGTAGACCTCGGACTCCGTGCGGGCAGCGAGGAGGGGAATGGCACCAGCTTCAGCCAAGGCGGTTGCCGCAGCCAGGCCGATGCCGCGACCGCCGCCCGTGACAAGCGCCTTTTGTCCATCGAGGCGAAAGGATGGTGTGGTGGGGAGGTTGGTCATATGGTCTTCTCGCTCATGATGTCTTTCGCGCGAGCGCTTCAAGATCGCTGCGCGTTAGCCCTAGGTTTTCGCCCGTGCTCAAGATGCTTTCCCAAACGCCACTTGAAAGAGGCAAGCCATTTGCCAAGCGGTCTTTTCGCCGTGCGCGTTCAGGATCACCGGGGACGAGAACGCTCTCGACACCTTTTGCCGGAGGACGAGAGCGAACGAAGTTGATGTAGTCAGCCACGGCTCCGCTCCACCCGTGTCCGTCATCCATGCGCGCCGGGTCGAGGTAGATCGAGAGCATCCCGTTGTGGATGTTCTCTCCCTTTCCCGCCGCGCCAGACCCGGTCAATGCCCCGGCCAAGAGTTCGCAGGCCAAACCAAGGCCCGATCCTTTGTGCGCGCCCATTGCGGCCAATGCCCCTGCGCCATTTCGAGGGTCACACACGTCTTCGGAATTGATGTCCCCATAGAGAGCGCGAGGATCGTCGGTGGGTAAGCCATCCCCATCAATCAGCGCATCAGATGCTGTCATCTTTCCGCTTTTCATCGCTACGAGGGCTTTGCCTTCAGCGATCTGAGAGGTCGCGAAATCGAGGATGAAATGATCGTCGTTTCCATTCGGAATACCAACACACACGGGAGCGGTCGACATCGCGCGCCCGGCGGCGCCAAAGGGAGCAACGAGAAGACTGTTCTGAACGTTCGCAAAGTGGATGGAGACGAAGCCCGCTTCGCAGGCTTGTTCGGCCCAACCGCCAATGCGGCCGATATGACCGGCATTTCGGAGCGCGATGATCGACACACCCGCGGCTCGCGCCTTTTCCAACCCGACTTCGACGGCTTCACGGCCCAAGGTCTGACCGAAGCCATGATTGCCTTCAAGTAAGGCGAAGGCGTCTGAATCAATGACAGAACTGATATGCCGTCCGAAATGTACGTCGCCTCGCCCGGCCCATTGCACATAGCGCTGCGTTCGCACTATGCCGTGGCTGTCATGGCCCGCGAGATTAGCCTCAACCAGATTGGATGCGATGGCGTCTGCTTCGACGGTCTCTGCGCCTGCTGTTTCAAATATTCGGGTCAGGACGGCGCGAATGCCTTGGGCGGGGAGGCGAAGATCGGTCACGGGTTGGGCTACTTTATCGATTGGAAGATTAGTTCACGATACAAACTATCCTTAGCGACGCAAGCAACGTGGACCTATGGCAGGATGTATTCGAGGGTGAGCAACCAGAACGGTAGCGTAACGACGGATAGGGCCGTGCCTAGTAGCAGCGCATTGGCGGCGAGTTCTTTGCCTCGATCATAGAGAGCGGCGAACAAGTAGATGTTTAATCCACCGGGCACCGCCGCCATCATAATCACGGTCTTGGCCTCAATGGTTGTCAGGTCGAACAAAAACAACGCGAAGAGCATCGCGAGGAAAGGGTGCAACATCAGCTTTAATGCGACCATCACGGATGCCGCGCTGAGGTTTTCCGCTAGGGCATAGCGATTGAGCGCCGCGCCGACGCCGAACATACCGGCAGGGAGGGCGGCAGCCGACATCGTTTTCAGGGCATCATCTGCGGCGATCGGGATTGGAAGGCCTATAAAGTTGTAAGTGAACCCCAAGGCCAGGGCGATAACGAGCGGATTGCGCGACAAAGACTGCGCGACTTTCTTGAGTGCTACGAATGGACCGACGCCGTCTCTGGCGCTCATTTCCATACAAATAACGCCGAGACCATACATGGTGGCCGCATGGAGGGAGATGATGGCAAAGACTGTCGGCTCCGCTTGGTCTCCGTAAGCGCGTTGCACGACTGGGATACCAAGAAAAATTGAATTGGCGAAGAGTGTCGTGAAGCCTGCCGCAACGGATTCGCCGGGGCGTTGTCCGAACGCCTTACGCGCGATGGTGATCCCGACAAAAAAACAGATGATGGCTGGTAGGTAAAAGGACGCGAGCGTGCTGAACTTGAGTGAGCTTGCGATATCTAATGTTGCGGTCGCGCGGAACAGCAGACACGTCACCGCAAACGTCATGACGAACTTGATGAGGCTGTCGACGGCCGCATCCGTGATGAGCTTCAACGCCGAAGCGGCATAACCAAAGCCGAGCAACAGAAAAACCGGCGCTACAATATTGAAGATCTGGGTCACGAAGATATTCCGGGAGCATGAGCTGCGCTAACGTTCCCTTCCTCTCACGACGATTTTCTTGCGTCTACATCTGCCGTGCAGATTGTTGCTCGCGCGGATGCTTGCGTTCAACGATCATAAGGCGCGGGGCAATCGGCGGGTCGGTTGGTTTCGTTTGCTATCGCGAACAAGCAGAGTGCTTCTTGCCTGATGGACGATCGAAAGCCTTCCGATAGATCGTTTTTAGAACCGGCGATTTCCAATCCTGCGCGCAAGTAACCAAGACTAATCTTCGCCGCTTCCGTTTGAGTGATTTGAGAATTCGTGGCTGAAAAGAACGCGCCGTAACTGCCGCGCGCACATCCAGCAAGGTTCTCTGGCGTTGGCGCGATCAATGCTGACTCGCACCAAAGTTTTTTGAGGCGCCCATAATGCACTTGCGCCTTTTGCTCTTCAGCCTTCGCCATTTCGCTCACGGCGTTAGAAAGATCGACGTCTTCTGCATCAGGTCCTTCGACCCCGCGCATGACCAGATCGTCGAGAGGGAGCGTTTCGGACAGCGCGGATTGGCTGGCGAGCGAAACCAGAATGATGGCCGTGAGTATGCTGCCAAATCTATTCGATTTTGAGAATTTCAAGGTTTTAGCCTTCTCGTTCGATGTCAGGCACCTTATCGCTTTTACTGTGCTATTTGCACGTCACAAGGGTGTTGTGACACGGGTTATCTGTTCGGATATCGCGTAATAATCTTTCGTTTTTGCTTCCGATTGCGGTTTTTCCGCAAACGGACCTTGACCCTCATATCTGAGGAATGTAGGAAATGAGCAGCTTAAGGAGAAATGGCGTGCAGAACGCAATTCTAGTGGTTATCGGGCGCATCGGGGCGCGAGAGGTCTAGTTCTCTCGGGTTCGATGCGCTGTTCAGGTCCCAAACGGGGCCTTTTTTTATGTCTCGCGGGCACGGGCTCGCAAACTAAGGACGAAGACGATGGCGGATACGGCAAACGGCACGATGACCGGCGCGGAAATGGTAATCAAAGCTCTCGTTGATCAAGGTGTTGAAGTCGTGTTCGGCTATCCCGGTGGAGCCGTCCTGCCGATCTACGACGAGCTGTTTAAGCAAAACCATATCAAGCATGTTCTCGTTCGCCATGAGCAGGGTGCGACCCATGCTGCCGAAGGCTACGCGCGTTCGACCGGAAAACCGGGCGTTGTTCTCGTTACCTCGGGGCCGGGTGCCACGAACGCCGTCACCGGTATGCAAGATGCCCTGATGGACTCGATTCCGATGGTCGTTCTGACCGGGCAAGTTCCGACATTCATGATCGGCAATGATGCTTTTCAGGAAGCTGATACGGTTGGCATTACGCGGCCTTGTACCAAGCATAATTGGTTGGTCAAAGACACGGATGCGCTGTCACGGACAATCCATGAGGCGTTTTTTGTCGCGACAAATGGACGGCCTGGCCCGGTCTTGATCGACATTCCTAAAGACGTTCAGTTTGCCGATGGGTCTTATACATCGCCGCGGAACGCCAAGCTGAAAACTTACGAACCCAAAGTCAAAGGCGACCCGGACAAAATCCAAGAAGCCGTAACGTTGATCCAGAGTTCTAAACGTCCGGTGTTTTACACAGGCGGCGGCGTTATCAATTCTGGTCCGCAAGCATCGCAACTGCTTCGCGAACTGGTTGCCGCAACGGGGTTTCCGATTACGTCGACTTTGATGGGGCTTGGTGCTTATCCAGCATCTGGCGAGTCGTGGCTTGGAATGTTGGGCATGCACGGTTCGTATGAAGCCAACCTTGCGATGCACGACTGCGATCTGATGATCTGCATTGGTGCACGCTTCGATGATCGGATCACGGGACGTGTTGATGCATTCTCCCCCAACTCCAAGAAGATCCATATCGACATTGATCCCAGCTCAATCAACAAGGTCATCCACGCTGATGTTCCAATTGTCGGAGATGTCGGACACGTCCTTGAAGACATGTTGCGTTTATTCCGTTCTGGCGGTGCAAAGACAGATCAGGGGGCGGTTGCCGATTGGTGGAAAACCATCGAGACATGGCGGGGTATTGATTGCTTCAGCTACAAAAATTCAGACTCGGTAATCAAACCGCAATACGCCGTGCAACGCCTTGCCGATGCGATGATCAAGCACGGGGATTACTACGTCACGACCGAGGTTGGGCAGCACCAAATGTGGGCCGCTCAATACATTCCGTTTGAGTCTCCGAACCGTTGGATGACCTCCGGCGGTCTTGGGACAATGGGATACGGCTTGCCGGCTGCCGTTGGCGTTCAGATGGCGCACCCAAAGTCGCTTGTTGTCGATGTGGCGGGTGAGGCATCCTTCCTGATGAACATGCAGGAAATGTCGACAGCGGTTCAATATCGCTTGCCGGTCAAGGTTTTCATTCTGAACAATGAACGCCTCGGCATGGTGCGCCAATGGCAAGAGTTGCTGCATGGTGAGCGATACTCATCGAGTTACTCTGAAGCCCTGCCTGATTTCGTAAAACTTGCAGAGGCCTTTGGCGGTAAAGGCATTCAATGTTCTGATCCTGCTAATCTGGATGAGGCAATTGCCGAGATGATCGCCTACGACGGGCCCGTCATCTTCGACTGTCTCGTCGAGAAACACGAAAATTGCTTCCCGATGATCCCGTCGGGCAAAGCGCATAACGAAATGCTGCTTAGTTCTGAAGTTGACCCGGAGGCGATTGCCAATGCGATCAAGTCCGATGGCGCGGTGATGGTGTAAGAAGATGGATCTTAAACGCGGAAGCTCGTCCCACAGTGCCTACAACTTACGTCCGGCTTTGAAAGAAGGCGAAGAGCGTCGCACGCTATCGGTCTTGGTCGATAACGAGAGCGGTGTTTTGGCGCGAGTCATCGGGCTTTTTTCTGGGCGTGGCTATAACATTGAAAGTCTCACGGTTGCGGAGACCGACCACACCGGAAATCGCTCTCGGATTACTGTTGTTGCGACCGGTACACCGATGGTCATCGAGCAAATAAAAGCACAGTTGGATCGGATGATCCCGGTTCATCGGGTTCGGGATTTGACCGTCGAGGGGCCGTCCGTTGAGCGGGAGTTGGCGCTAATCAAGGTTGCGAACACCGGTGAACATCGCGTCGAGTCGTTGCGTTTGAAAGATGCTTTCCGGGCGCAGGTTGTGGATGCGACTCTGGAGAGTTTTGTGTTTGAACTGACGGGCGGCCCTGACAAAATAGACGCATTCGTCGACCTGATGCGTCCACTCGGACTTGTGGATGTGAGTCGAACCGGTGTTGCGGCGATCAGTCGTGGTCCTGATGGCATGTGATAACGAGAAAAGCGTATCGGTCCGTTTGTTGATACGCTTTATTCGGCGAGTGCGATAACCGTTGGTTCGTAGCGCTCTTCGTCGAACAGCGGTTCTGCGCCGGGCGCAAATACCGTCACTAACGAGCCGCTGCGATTAAAAATCTCGGAGATTTGCGAGTATCCCGGCGCGCTGGCAATGGCGATCGCTGCGGCTGTGAAAAGTGCATACTTCATTCGAAACGCCTCTCTCGCAAATCAACTTGGCTCCTGAAGGTGCCAAGATCAGGTAGTCAGTGTACTGATTTCACCTGATTTACGCGGGGAATAGACTGGTTAGTGGTTAATTTCGAGCGGAGAATACCGACAATTTTATACACCGAACGAAATTCGTATCGTGTTGAGACAGGTTTGTCTGAGCGCGAAGCTTTCGTGTCGTTTCTGGTGGTGAACATTAACCTTTCATCGCTGTCCGCGACCCAAGCCTTTTCACCCTCCGCCGATGAGAATCCCAGCGGCCAAGACCAGCGCGCCCCCGACCACGACCTGAAAGGCGGCACGTAAGAACGGCGTTTCCATGTATCGGTTCTGTATCCATGCAATCGCCCACAACTCGAAGAATACGACGATGAAGGCGATGACGGTGGCGGTCCAGAAGTCTGAGATCAGATACGGTAGCGCATGGCCCAAACCGCCAATCGTCGTCATGATACCTGACGCAAACCCACGCTTCCATGGCGAGCCGCGCCCGGACAACACGCCGTCATCGCTGGCAGCTTCGGTGAAGCCCATCGAGATACCGGCCCCGACTGACGCCGCGAGACCCACGAGAAATGTCGTCCAAGTATCTTGCGTCGCAAACGCCACAGCGAAAATTGGCGCGAGGGTTGAAACGGAACCATCCATGAGACCAGCCAGACCCGGCTGAACCCAAGTTAAAATAAACTGTCGGCGATCTTCGGCACCTTCCGCATCTGCGACGTCACCTGGTACGTGTTGATCGGTCAGGGCGTCAGCGCGCTCCTGATGACCCGCTTCGGCCTCTGCCAAGTCGCCTAGCAGTTTTCGCGTGGTCGCATCCGATGTGTTCTGCGCAGCGCGATAATAAAAGTCGTGCGCATCGGATTCCATGCGTGCGGCTTCGGCGCGGATACGATCAATGCCGAGATTTTCGATCAACCAGACGGGACGCCGCGCATAAAACCCGGCCACATGCTCTCGCCGGATCAAGGGAATCGTCCCGCCAAAGCGCGTATCGAACAGATCAATCAGTCGACGGCGATGGTCGTTCTCTTCTTCTACCATGCCGTCAAACACCGCGGCGCTGGCTGGATAATCTGGACGGAGGCGTTCGGCGTAAAGCGCGTAAATCCGCGCATCGTCTTCTTCTGCGGAGATGGCCAGCGCGAGAATTTCCTTCTCGCTCAAATCCGCAAAGCGACGTCGATTTCCAAATCCAGGTATCATTCAAGAAATATGGGGGTGACGGTCGCTGTTGGCAACAAGATCTCCGCGCGCTTTTCCCGAAGCTATAAGGCCCAAGTCGTAAGCGCTGGCTGCGGCGAAGCTTGCGCCAGCTTTTTATAGATCTCTTCTTCGGTGAGCAGGCCTGATTGCGTGTCGATGGATTCAATAACGGACGCGGAATTAAAGCTCGCGCCGCGCAGGGCGATCTCGGGATCGCAGCCGGAGGCAGAGAGAAATGCAAAGGTACTGGCGAAGGCATCGCCCGCGCCGACGGTCCCGGCGACCTCAACGGGTAGCGTGCTGCAATGAACGATCTTTTCGGAGGTTGCAGCAAAAGCGCCTCTGCTGCCGTCGGTGACGAGCACGACTTTAACTCCTGCGTCGGTGACCGCTTTGACGTAGGCCGAAAAGTCCATTTGAAAGCCACCAGCCTCCAGCCCGCGCAACATGAGCGATTGAGGATCGTCCACATCCGCCGGGATCATTCCTTTGGCTTCGCAGGAGCGGCCAATCAATCCGGGCACCATCTGCGCGGCTTCCGAACGGTTCGCCGATAGGAGATCAATGTTCGGCAGATTTTGAAAAAACGGTTGTCCGCGCGAAGACAACTGCCGGATGCCGGGGTTGCTCGCGACAAAGGCGCCGGCTTCGCGCGCCTTTTTAAGAATGACCGGGTATTGGTCTGCCGATGCGTTCGACAATCCGCTGACGTAAACGAGATCACGTTTGAAGGCGGCGTCTGGAAAATCGTTTTCATCGAGCAGTGTGTTCGCACCCCGTGCGGTAAAAACTGCCGCGTTTCTTTCATGCGACGAAACCAAGACGGATGCTCCGGTTGCCGCCTGTTCGGTATGGACGACAAAATCTGTCGCGACCGACTCGTCGCGCAATCTGTCAAGAACGTGTTGTGCCTGAATGTCTGAGCCGAGTTTAATGAGGCAATGCGCTGATCCGCCGAGGCGCACCATCGACACCGCCGCATTCACCGCACCCCCACCGATATGCTGTTCAATCGAATTGGCCTCGACCTTTTGACCCGTCTCGACCAGCAAGAAGGTTGTGTCCGCATTGGTCATGGTCAGTTGCTCAATACGGTCAGGCGCAATCTGAACGATGGTAT
>CAZXMX010000059.1:0-16186 GCA_964641645.1 uncultured Neomegalonema sp. | reverse complement strand
CCGCCATTTCGACCTTCGCGCTCACCGGCTGCAGAATGCGTTGAACATCCCCATTCCCTTGGAAGGGCAGCATCAGGACTTCGTATTGGATGAAACCCCGGTCATTCCATGACAGCGTTTTTCGAGCGTATTGCGGTGCATAGTTTGTGACCGCTCGGCCCACACGATTGCGGATGTCTTCGAAATACCCACGACGTTGCGGATCATTCCGAAGCCTTTGCAGCGACAGTGGCTTGCCCAGCCCGATCAGCTCGGTCGGGTGATTGCCATAGAGCGTGAACTCGAAGGCATCCGCATGCCAGTCTTCGACGGAGATCACGCACATTTTTTCAACGCTTGATTTAAAATCGAACGGACGGAAACAAGACCAGCGCGGCAGACGTTCACCCGCCTCGCGCGGCATTGCCTTCCAAGCCCGGCCAAGCTCGATCAAATCTGGGCAGACGATCCGATCGAATGGCAGCGAGTCTTGCTCTTCGTCGAGCAAGACAACGCGGCGTTCTTCCAGCCCGTCATAGAGGCTTGCAATGTCGCGGGACAAAGACAGGGGCATAGGTCGTTCGTTCTCGTTCCGATTTAACTCAGAAAACTTTCAACCGGAAAGGGTCGTAAGGTCGACTCTTTGCGCACTAAAATTTGAACGAAAATTGATAGGGTTTATCCCGATCCCCTCACCGCAAAAATAAACCTCCGGCGCAAAAACCGGAGGTTTGTCGAACTTTCTTCAATAGCAACCCATACGTGAGCAGCCTTTGGGCGAACGCCTTCGCGACGGCTTATGCGTCAAGATGACGCGAAACCGCTGGGGTATCAGCCGACGATTTCATCTGCTTTGAAAAAGAAATCGATTTCAATTTTAGCGTTCTCAAGGCTGTCCGAGCCGTGAACCGAGTTCTCGCCGACCGAATCGGCAAACTCAGCGCGAACCGTTCCAGCATCGGCTTCGGCAGGATTGGTCGCACCCATCACGTCGCGGTGCAGCGAGACAGCGTTCTCTGCTTCCAGAACCTGAACCGAGACCGGCGAGCGCGACATAAACGTCGTCAGCTCGTCGTAGAATGGACGCTCGGCGTGGACTTCGTAGAACTTGCCAGCCATTTCTTTGCTCATGTGAAGACGTTTTTGAGCCACAACGCGCAGGCCCGCATCTTCGAATTTCTTGATGATCGCGCCGGTGACGTTCTTTTCGGTGGCGTCAGGCTTGATGATGGAAAGCGTGCGTTCAACCGCCATGGGATAGCTCCAATAATGAAAAAGCGCGCCGTGAGCGCGCTGAACTTGGGTTCGCGGGGCGCTTACCATGCGCCGCAACATTAGGGAAGAGGCACTTTAGAGCGCTATTTGCGGCGTTAAGAACTCGCCACCTTCCGCGCGAGGTCTTGCTTGAACGCCGTATCGAAACCGGCTGCGATATTCTCGTTGCGCTCCATCAAGGCGCGCAGCTCTCCGATATCCCAACTCACACAGCGCCCCCCTCTATCGAGAGTCACCGTACCTGACGCAACGTCATCCAGAACGAACGAGGTCTCACCGACAAAAATCCCCGGATCAATCCGCCGAATGCGTGTGCCTTTTTCCAGCAACATCGTGCCTTCGGTCACGAAACAAAGCCGAGTCGGCATCACACCTTCTGTCGTCAGATCCGTTCGGGGCGGCAGCGTCTCGCAAGTCGCAATCTCAATGAGCGCAAGCAAATCGGTCTCACCGATCTCGGGCAAGGCGCGGAAGAATGCAAAATCGTCGTCGGTCTCAGTCATCACCCGCCTCTGAACGCATGGGCGGAGAATATCACGACACCGGCGACCACTCCAACCCTCATCGGGCGGTAAACCCACCATCGACCATCAGCACCTGCCCGGTCACATAATCAGAAGCAGGCGAGCAGAAGAACAACGCAGGACCGACCATGTCCGCCATCGTCCCGTTCCGTCCCACACAAGTCTGCTCAGCATTCCGAGCCGCCCGATCTGGGTCAGAAAAAACGGGCGCAGTCAGTTCGGTCGGAAAGAACCCCGGCCCCAGCGCATTTGCCGTGATCCCATCGCGAGACCAAGCCTCCGCCATCGCGCGGGTGAGCTGTCCGATCCCGCCTTTGGACGCGCCATAGGCCAGCCCGCCGGGAAACGCGCGGGTGGTTTGCAGCGAGGCAAAGTTGACGATCCGCCCCCAGCCCTTTTGCTTCATGGCCGGAACCATCGCCTGCGCCAAAAAGAACGGCACCGCGAGATTGAGGTCGAGCGTGATCTGCCACCCGTCCGGCGTCACATCATCCGCCGCCTGCCGCGTATTGATGCCAGCCGCATTAATCAAAATATCCGGCGCGCCAAAGGGTTTGGCAATCTCAGCGGCCAACGCCTCGGCCCCTTTCGGATCCGACAGGTCAGCAGCAAGACTCGCTGTTTCACCCTTGGTCTCCGACGCCCACGCGTCCAGTTCAGCAGCCCGACGCGCAACACCAACAACCTTGGCACCATGCTTCGCGAGCGCAGAAGCGACAGCCCGACCCAATCCTCCCGACGCGCCCGTGACACAGGCGACGCGGCCTTCAACAGAAAAATCACTCATCGCGGCAGCGGCGCAACACGATTACCGTTGATCACAATTATCCCGTCATCGGTTTTCAGGTCGAACGTCAAGCTGCCGTCATCCTCTTCCTTGGCAAACTGCAATGCGATGCCTTCGCCCAAGATCGCCTGTGATTGCGGCACGAACCCTGCCTTGACGACGTTTTTCATGAACTCGGAGAGGCCAGAAACGGAAAGGAAACCGGAGACATCCTTCGCCAACTCGCCATCCATCTCGACATCACCATTGGCCGAAACATCGAGACCAAGGCCGTCAAATTCCAAAGCGGTCAGGGTGCCATCAACGGGCTTCAACGACTCGGCACCGGGGCCTCGCCGCTTGCTGTCGAACATCGAGTCTTTCAGAATGACATTCATCGCCATGTTGAACTTCGCTTGGTCCAACGCACGCGGGAAAATCTTCTTTGGATCTGCCAAATTCCAGATCGTGTCGCTGACCGACACATCGCTCACCTCGAAGCCGAAATCCATCGGTTGAGCGGATTCAGACGCCTCCACGGGCATCGAAAACCCATACGACAGCAACCCTATTTCACCATCAACCGGGATCGGCCCATCCACGGCGAAAACGTTCTTCGTACTCTCCGCGGTAATTTCAATCCGTCCATCGCCGAAAACAAAGCCACTTTCCAATGGGCCAGAGGATAGATTGAAATTATACGGAACGTTGTCCCCATCCGGATCAGCCGTCACGACGCGAGCGGACTTCGCCGAATAATCCACCGCGAAATTCAACGCACGCATGGCCTCAATCACTTGGTCTGAGCCAGCTTCTGCGTCCGCTTTTATGGCTTCGATGGCCAGCTCATGGCCCCGCGACGTCAAAGAAAACTCAAAGCCTCCAGCGTTCATGCGAACTTCGCTGGTTTCTCCGATGACGAGTTCCTTCGCAAACCCGGCAATCGCCATCGCATCCCCAACACGGCGAACCTGCAATTCCGCATCGTCGAGCTGCAGCCCAACTTCCGTCTCGCCATCCTCGTCCTTTGAGATCGCCATCTCAGGCGTTGTGATGATCACCAAATCATCGCCGTCCTTCTCGACCTCCATCCAAGGCATGGTCAGTACGGCTTTGCCCAGCGGCAAAATCACATCTTCCGTTCGCCCTTCCGGCAGGCCCCAAGGAAAGTCCTCTACGTCAAAGGTCGGCGTAATATCCGCCTGCTTGGTGCCCTTTGCCAACACCAACGGTGCTGCACTCAGGTCGTCAGCATACCCGACGGACGGAGCCACAAAAAAAGCCGCAACAACAGCGGCCGAAATCATCAAACTCTTCATGAGTCCCTCCCAAGGGTTAGGCAGGGCCGTCAAACGACCCTGCCCATATTCATTATTGCATACCGGGGATCGGCATGATCGGCGCGCCGTTGATATTCAACATCGCACCGTCGGTTTTAATGTCAAAGATCAGCTCGCCATCATCGCCTTCTTTACCAAGCTGTCCGGCCATGCCTTCGATCATCATGCTTTCCTGATCGCCGAACAGACCCGCCTTGACACCACTGGCGACAAAGTCACTGAGACCTTTCACCGACACAAACGCTTCGCCCTCTGGCTGCGTGCCTTTCAGCGCGCCTTCGCCCGTCGCGTCGACCGTCAGACCGAGACCATCAAAAGCGATGCTTTTGATCTGCACACCCGTCGGGATCATTGGCGGCACGCCACTGGATTCCATTTCCGCCAAGGCTTCAGGGTCAAGAAGGGACACCATCAACATCGCCTGCATTTCAAAATCGATCATCACGCGCTTTAGATCACGCGGGAAGGCTTCGTTCGGGTCGATCATTCCCCAGATGAAATCATCCAACACGATGTCTTCGGCACCGATGAGGTACTTGATATCCTGAGGCTTCGGCGACGGATCGGTCGGGATGCCAAGATCGGTCGACAGCTTGCCGATCGACACTTCGATGGGCAATGGCTGCGAGATCGTCAGATCGAAGTCGTTCATTTCGGAGGAGCCCTCGATGCGGCCTTGCCCAATCTGCCCGCTGGCGTTCAACGAACCGCTCTCGCCGGACATTTCAAACTGCTCACCACTGCTTTCGTCGGAGCCTTTGGCCGCAAAATTGATCCCATCCATCGTGTAGTCATACGAAACATCGAGAGTCTGAATGTCGGTCCAATCCTGCTCGGCGGCACCCGCGCCTTCGATGGAGAGACCTTTTCCGCCCATCGTAAACAGAAAATCGACCCCCTCCTCCGCAGCTTGCGGTGACGTCACGGCAATCGAGTAAGCATCCGCTGACCCCGAATACTTCATGCGGTCGCCGTCACGGATGAAAGTCATCACCTGATTTTCGGCGGTGCCTTCCATATCGATCTGAATATCCTCGCCGTCCGCGTTGAATTTCATCACGATGGAATAATCGTCCGGAAAGGTAATCGTCACCTCGTCGTCGCCGTCTTTCTCGACTTCGAGACTCGGTAGCGTGATCTCGTAGGTCAAATTGACGGTTTCGCCCTCTTCCTCTGGAATCGGGATCGCTTGATCAAACGTCATGCGAACGTTCTTGGAGGTTCCCTCTTCCAATCCAAACGGAAAGTCTTTCAGGTCAATTTCAGTCGGCGATTCTTTGACCAGAACCAGAGGCGATTGGCTCTCGACTTCGAGCGGCCCTTTCGCAAGCGCCTCATCAAAATTCAGCACAAATGCGCCGCTCATCGCGAAGGTCGCAGCCGCCAATATCGTGGTTTTCATCACACAAATCCCCAGAAATCAAAAACAAGAGCGGACAGCATAACGCGCCAAGCCGCTTCCTGACAGGTTGAATTTGTGAATGTGGCACCCTAGGGGCAGGTATTAGCCTTCTACGGACAGATCGAAGTTTTCTCCGGGAAAATACTTCGCGAGCCGCACATCGCCGGTACGGGCATGGCCTTCCATGCCTTCAAGGCGAGAGATTCGCGCACAAGATTGTGCGACGTCGCGGTTGGCCTCACGGCTCATACGCTGCCATGTCACCGTTTTCATGAACTTATGAACCGACAGACCACCGGAATATTTCGCGGCACCTTTGGTTGGCAGAACGTGGTTGGTGCCCGAGCACTTGTCGCCGTAGGCCACGGTGGTTTCTTCGCCCAGGAACAACGAGCCATAGTTGCGCAGCTCGGCGAGCCACCAATCAAGATCATCCGCCTGCACCTGCAAATGCTCCGAAGCGTATTCGTCTGAAACTTTTACGACTTCTTCGCGCGTGTCACAGACGATGATCTCGCCGTAGTCCCGCCAAGCAGCCTCCGCGTTCACGCGGTTGGTCTCTGGCAATGTCGCAATCAAACCGGGAATTAGCTCGGCGACCCTCTCAGCCAATCCTTGATCCAAGGAGATCAGCCATGCGGGCGAGTTATAGCCGTGTTCGGCTTGGCCCACGAGGTCGGCGGCAACGATTTCCGCATCTGCCTTGGCATCCGCGATCACCATGGTTTCGGTCGGTCCTGCAAACATATCAATGCCAACGCGGCCATAGAGAATACGCTTGGCTTCTGCGACGAACTGGTTGCCCGGTCCCACCAGAATATCAGCCGGCGGCGTCCCGAACAGGCCAAACGCCATCGCTGCAACGCCTTGAACGCCGCCGAGGTTCAGCACGGTATCCGCGCCGCAAAGCTCCGCCGCATAGAGGATGGCAGGGTCGATGCCCTGTCCGGGTTTGGGCGGGGAACAGACCGTGATGTGATCGACTTCGGCGACTTTCGCCGTCGTCACCGTCATAATCGCCGAGGCAATATGCGCATAGCGACCACCGGGTACGTAACAGCCCGCCGTTTGCATCGGAATTTGCTTTTGACCCGCGATCAGGCCAGGACGCAGCTCGATCTCACAATCGGCAATCGTTGCTTTTTGCGCTTCAGCGAACAGCCGCACGTTTTCATGCGCGTAGGCGATGTCGTCTTTCAGCTTTTGGTTTACCTGCGCAGCGGCAGCAGCCCGCGCCTCCGCCGAAACCACGACGTCATCTTCCCACTTATCGAACTTTTTGGCGTATTCGATCGCCTTGGCGTCACCGCCCGCTTCGATCTCGTTCAGCATCTCCTGCACCGTCGCCCGCACGTCCTGCTCGCCGGTTGCGGAGGATTTGTCGGCTTTCTTGAGATAGGAGACGGCCATCGGTGGAACCTCTTGTGTGTGATTCTTATATAAGACTCGCCAGTGACACGAACTCGCCCGTCGGGTCAAGGCAATCTAGTTGTTTGCCATCACCCCAGCCATCGCGTTTCCGCTCTCCCAAGCGTCCTCAACCCGCGCCCCGAGGCACCAATCACCACCAATCAGCAAAGTCCCATCATCGGACGCCGCATAAGGCTGACCGAGAGGCTTGAGCGTCATGGCATAGCGCCAACGATGCGCCACCGAATAGGCGATGTCGGGCAAATCACCCCGCGCCGCCCGCAGCAAATCAAGCAATCGATCCCGTGCCGCATCTTTTTCAAGTTCCAGATGAGTCGCGCTCCATGCCGGGCTGGCGTGAACCACCCAACACTCCGGTTCGGCATCGCGCTGCGGTTTTGACGAATTTCGGGCGATCCAAGCGAGGTCCGCCTCGCGCGACCGCGCCATGTCCGGCCAACCGGTCGCCTGCTGGAACGCCACCATCAACGTCCAACACGGCGCAACCTCAACACTCGCCAGCGCCTCCTGCATCTCTGGGAACAGCACCCGCGCCTGAACCACCGGCACCGTCGAGATCACACGGTCGAACACCTCATCGCCGATGCGCCAACCAGCACCGTCGCGTTCCGGTGTCACGGCTGCGCCCAATCGAATATCGATTCCCTCAGCCATCGGCTTGACCAATGCATTCATCGCGGGCGTTCCCACAAACCATTCACCAGCCCCTTCGGGTCGCCACGGCGCGGCATGGGCATCAAGATAGTCGCGAAATCTCTCGCCCCTCGCAGTCACAAACTGCGCACCATGATCGAAGCGCAACCCTTCAATCCGCCGCGTCGCCAACCGCCCACCCAGACCGCGACTCTTATCGAACATGACAGGCGCAAGTCCGGCATCCACCAAAGCCCGCGCGCAAGAAACCCCCGTCATTCCCGCACCAATCACGGCAATTTTCATAACGTCATCTCAAAAATCCAAACCAAGTTACGCGGGTACGGACAACGTCCGTTTCACCGCGTCCCGCCATCTCGCATACTTGGCGTCCCGCGCAGCGTCGTCCATCGCGGGAGTGAACTGTCGATCCAACGCCCAGGTTTTCGCAAAGCCCTCTTGGTCGGGATAAACCCCAGCCTTCATTCCCGCCAGCCAAGCCGCACCAAGCGCGGTCGTCTCCAAAACCTTGGGCCGATCCACAGGCGCACCGAGAATGTCGCTGAGAAATTGCATCGTCCAATCTGAAGCCGTCATACCGCCATCAACCCGCAGCACAGTGTCGCCCGCTCCGGCGTAATCTTTCTGCATGGCTTCGAGCAGGTCGCGCGTTTGAAACCCAACGCTTTCCAGCGCCGCCCGTGCCATCTCTGCGCGCCCCGCGCCGCGCGTAATGCCAAAGATTGCCCCGCGACAGTCGCTATCCCAATAGGGCGCGCCCATCCCCGTAAACGCAGGCACGAGAGTCAACTCGGCGCTCTCATCGGCTTCCGCCGCCAACCCTTGAGTCTCCGTCGCATCACCAATAATTTTCAGCCCATCGCGCAGCCATTGCACGACCGCCCCAGCAATAAAAATCGATCCTTCCAGTGCATAGGTCGGCTTGCCATCGAGTTGATACGCAATCGTCGTCAGCAAACGGTTCTTGGACAGCGACGGCTTGTCCCCGGTGTTCAGCAACGCAAAGCAACCCGTCCCATACGTCGACTTCATCATCCCCGGTTCAAAGCACGCTTGCCCGACCGTGGCCGCTTGCTGATCGCCCGCGACCCCAAGAATAGGAATTGAACCACCCAACAAATCGGTGGTGCCAAACTCAGCCGCACTATCCCGAACCTCAGGCATCATCGCCGCCGGAACATTCAGCAAGCGCATCAGCTCTTCGTCCCAGCGCCCTTCGCGAATGTTGTACAGCATCGTCCGCGCCGCATTAGTCGCGTCGGTCACATGCGCTTTGCCCCCTGTCAGCCGCCAAATCAGAAAACTGTCGATGGTGCCGAACAGCAAATCGCCCGCTTCGGCTTTCGCCCGCGCCCCCTCAACATTGTCGAGCAGCCAAGGCAGCTTGGTTCCGGAAAAATAGGGATCGAGCAACAACCCCGTCTTCTCCGTTACCATCGGCTCATGACCGTCAGATTTTAGCCGCGCGCAAATCTCAGAGGTCCGCCGGTCCTGCCAAACAATCGCGTTGTGGATCGCCTTGCCGGTATAGCGATCCCAAACCACCGTCGTCTCGCGCTGATTGGTGATTCCAATCGCGGCGATACTTTTCCCGTCCGCCGCTTTCTTCGCCGTAGAAACAGTTGTGCTCCAAATCTCTTCGGGGTCATGCTCGACCCATCCCGACGCCGGGAAGTGCTGCGCGAATTCTTCCTGCGCACTGCCAACCATCTGCATATCCGCATCGAACAGCAATGCGCGAGACGACGTGGTGCCTTGATCGATGGCAAGGATGTGAGTCATGGCGAAGGCTCCGGCTGCGAAGAAGAAGTGCTTTAGCTACTCTGCCCAAAGCTCCGCCGGTCGTCACCTGCTATCTCAGTCAACCCCTCCCGTGGGGCTGCTCAAAATCAATGTCAGGGCCAAGCGGCACAATCCCGCTGCCATTCACCATCCGATGCGACGCATAATAGTGATAGCGAATGTGGTCGAAATTCGTGACCTCCGCCACGCCCGGCCACTGATATAGCTCGCGCGTATAGGCCCACAGGTTCGGATACTCGCGCAGGTCGCGGATGTTACACTTAAAGTGCCCAACATAGACCTTGTCGAACCGAACCAACGTTGTGAACAACCGCCAATCCGCCTCGGTAATCGTATCGCCCACCAAATATCGGTTCTTAGCAAGGATCGCTTCCAACCAGTCGAGCGTCTCGAATAAGCGCGTAACGTTCTGCTCGTAAACCGACTGCTTGGTCGCAAAGCCCGATTTATAAACGCCGTTGTTCACGTCGTGATAAACGCGCTCATTGACCGCATCGATCTCAGTTCGCAGCGCTTCGGGGTAAAAGTCAGGTCCATTCGCGAGATCCCCAAAATCCGAATTCATCATCCGAATAATCTCAGAGGACTCGTTCGATACGATGGTCTCGCGCTGCTTGTCCCACAGGATCGGCACCGTCACCCGGCCCGAATAATCCGGCATCGCCTTCGTGTAGAGCTGATGCGCAAAATCGAGACCGTAAAGCGCATCGCCGGTCGCGCCCTCATAGTCTGCCCCGAACTCCCAACCGTTCTCCAACATCAAGGGATGAACGGCGCTGACATCGATATGCGGCGTCAGGCCTTTCAAAGCTCGAAAGATCAACGTCCGATGCGCCCAAGGACAGGCATGCGAAATGTAAAGGTGATACCGCCCGGACTCAGCCGGATGATTGTCATCCCCAATCCAATTGCGAAAAGCCGACTCGCTCCGCTTAAACGAGCCGTCTTTGCTGTCGTACCACTGGTCTTTCCATTCGCCGTTTACGAGCAGACCCACAACGCCCCCTAAGTCAGATATTTCTCGAACCACGCAATCGTGCGGCTCCAGGCAAGTTCAGCCTGAGCTTCGTCATAGCGCGGCGTAGAGTCGTTGTGGAAGCCATGATTGGCGTTGGGATAAATATGAGCCTCGAAGGTCTTATCATTCGCCTTCAACGCGGCCTCGTAATCAGGCCAGCCTTCGTTGATCCGCTTGTCCAACTCGCCAAGCTGAATCAACAGCGGCGCTTTGATCTTCGGGACATCGCTTGCCGACGCATGACGCCCATAGAACGGCACGGACGCCGCCATCTCCGGATAAGCAACGGCAAGCGCATTACAAACGCCGCCGCCATAACAAAAACCGACCGCTCCGACCTTACCCGTCGAGTCGTCGCGCGCCATCAGATGCTCGAACCCGGCAAAGAAGTCATTCATCAGCTCGGTGCGATCCACGGTGCGTTGCAGGGCTTTGCCGTCCGCATCGTTTCCGGGGTATCCACCCACTGAAGTCAATCCATCGGGCGCGAGCGCCATGAACCCAGCCTTCGCAACACGCCGCGCGACATCTTCGATATAAGGATTCAAACCTCGGTTCTCGTGAATCACCAACACCGCTGGCAACTTGCCTTCGGCCTTTGCAGGCTTGACTAAATAGCCCCGTACTTCGCCGGTTCCATTCGGCGACGCATAAGTAATGTATTCAGGCGTAATATCAGGATCGTTGAACGACACCTGCTCGGCCAGCGCATAGTCTGGGCTTAACATCGACAACAGCGCCGCTGCCGTGACGCCACCAACCGCAAATCGCTTCGCCTGATCGAGGAACTCGCGCTTCGTTATTTTCCCGTGCGCGTAATAGTCATAGAGGTCGAGCAAGTCCTGATCGAAATCTTCCGCCGTCATCCGTTTCATGGCGCCATCCTCCTGCTGGGTTCAACCCTGAGGTAGCGCAGTCGTGAAGACGAGCAAGAGGTTTCTCAATCAAACGCCAGCCAGCAGCGTATCGACAGCACGGATAATTTTATCGCGCTCGTCGGCAAGCGAGCCAATTTTCTGGTTCAATTCGGCCAAGGTCAGAGTCGCGAGAACTTGTGGCATCAACGTGTACGCATCGCCACCAACGATCATTTTCGGATTTAACGTCGAGGCGGTTCGACCGATCTTTCCTTCGGGTATGAGTGCTGCGACAGCTCGGGTCTGGATCCCATCTATGAGACCATGCTGAATCACGACGACGACAGACCCCGATACCGTCCTAAACACATCGAACTGTCCCGCCATGCGATCAGAGTTTCCGAAATTCGCTCAGCGGAATGCCATTCTCTTCAATGAAGGCATTATAGTCTTCAATCGCCCCGGCGTTCTCCCGTTTCCATTTCGCTTCCCGCGCTTCTTTGAGGTCAGCGGCTAAGCCCTTCTCGGCGGCCCGCGAAACATTGACACCCAACTCTTTGGCCTCGTCCAACATGGCGCGATCAAGCGTGAGACTTGTGGAACGACGGGGCGAGGAAGACACGGCCTATTCTCCATGCAAAACATACCGTACAAATATACCGCAGTTCCTACCGCAACGTCAACGCAACCCCGACTCCACCCATTCCCGCATGATCGGGTGCCGCAATTCGAGTTCAGTCATCACCGCTTCAAAGGTATCGAGCCATTGGCGGTACTCGGTCACCCGTTCCGGCCATTCGATGGGCGCTTTAAGCCCGCCGCAAATCGCGTCAATCCAGTCAAACGTCACCGGCATCCCGCAATCCCCCAGCGTCAACAAATCCAGCGGAGCGAGCGGGTCTTCCAACATCCGGGCAAGCTGCGCCAATCTGGCCGTAACCCCATCGGTCGCCGCATCAATCTGTTCAGCTGTTCCGCCGCCCGCTTTCACAATCGGGAACAAGGCGCGCAGCGACGGTTCAAGGCGCGTGTCATGAAACCGCGAACGCTCCCGCGCCTTCGCGCGTGCATCCAACTCACCCGGTAACATTCGAGGCTCTGGAAAGGCTTCTTCGATATACTCGGCAATCGCCTCGCTATCGCTCAGGATCAAATCGCCATGCTGAAGCGCAGGCAGATTCCCAGACGGAACAATCTGTTTGTAGGCATCGGACCCGCCGCCACCGACAGGAGGCTTTTCCTGAAATTCAAGCCTCTTATGGCGCAATAAAATACGGGTTTTGGCACAGTACAAACTGTGCTCTGTCGCATAGAGAACAAGCATCACACACCCCAAGTGAGAGAGACTCCCCCTTGCCGAGCCCCCCAGCTCGGCAAGGGATCAAAGTCATTAGTTCGACAACTGCCACTTCTTACCAAGCTTGTCGAAAAAGCCTTGCTCGGATTTCAGCGTGATCCACGTATTCATGTAGTTGATCCAGACTTGGTCGTCTTGGGGCAACAACATCGCAATCGGTGTCCGAGCCTTCGGCGCTGAAACCGGCACAATCATCATCTGACTGTATTTTTCGACCAGCTTATAGGCTTCGACATTCGACGTGATATGCGCGTCTGCGCGGCCAGCCAGCACTTCTTGAAAGTCCCGTGCCGGTGCTTCGACGATTTTGTATTCCGCATCCGGGAAGAACTGCTTGACCTGCTTTTCCTGCGTTGTGCCCAGCGTTGCCGCTACGGTCACGCCCGCTTTGTTCAGATCATCCCAGTCCTTGAACTTGCCTTCGTTCTTTTTCAGCATCAAAGGCACGGTCGCCAACGAAAAGTAGCTGGTGGTATAACCCGCCGCTTTCGCCCGCGAAGGCGAGATCGACGCAGAACCGGTGATGTGATATTTGCCCGCCGTCACGCCAGAGACCAGAGTCTTCCAATCGGTCGGAACGAACTCGACCTCAACCCCGAGGTCTTTTGCCAACTCGGTCATGACGTCGATGTCATAGCCGGTATAGCTGTTTGTCGCGACGTCCTTCATCGTCATTGGATTCCAGTCGCCCGTCGTACCAACCTTCAGCGTTCCGCTATCCAGAATATCTTTCAATGAGGATGCGGCATTGGCCTGCGCGGTGAATGTAACCAGCGAAAGCGCTGCAACAGCCGCTTTAAGGAATTTCATCTTTTAGTCTCTCCTATCGTCGGCAAGCGACACAGTGCCGCTCACCCCAGGTGCTTGATCGCCAGCGCACGTCTTGCACGATTCTGGCTGCCATGCTTTGACCAGCATAGTGCCAGAATAGGAAATGTCATGCCGCGTAACGAAGACGCACCCATCATTCAGCTAAGAGAGGTGTCGAAGTTATTCGGTACATTCAAGGCTTTGGACGGGGTAACCCTCGACGTCACCGAGGGAGAGCGTGTGGTGGTATGCGGGCCTTCAGGTTCCGGCAAGTCGACCCTGATCCGCTGCGTCAACCGCCTCGAAAAGCACGATGCCGGAGCGATTACCCTCGATGGCGTTACCCTTGGCAACACGAGTGAAAGCGCTAAAGTCATCGCGGATACGGTTGGCATGGTCTTTCAGCAGTTCAATCTGTTTCCGCATCTCACGGTTTTGAATAATCTGACCCTTGGCCCCATTCGGTCGCGTGGGATGAGCGAGTCCGACGCGAAGGCCTTAGCGATGAAATATCTTGAACGGGTCCAAATCCCCGAACAGGCGCAAAAGTACCCGCGCCAGCTCTCTGGGGGTCAACAACAGCGAGTCGCCATTGCGAGGGCGCTCTGCATGGAACCGAAGATCATGTTGTTTGATGAACCCACCAGCGCGCTTGATCCCGAGATGATCAACGAAGTACTCGACGTCATGGCGGAACTGGCGGAAAGCGGCATGACGATGATCTGTGTCACCCACGAAATGGGCTTTGCCCGCCGCGTTGCCGATACGATGGTCTTTATGGATCGCGGGCAAATCGTCGAAACCGCCCCACCGGATGTCTTTTTCACCGCCCCTAAAAGTGAGCGATGCCAAGACTTCCTCCAAAAGATCCTGCCGCACTGATGGCCAAGTTTTTCAGATGCGCGCGCTGGCTGGTCCTGCTGAGTCTCCTGCCCATTCTTTCCGGCTGTTCAGATCGGTGGGGTTGGTATGTTGTTGATCCCACATTATCGTCTGGGCAAACCAATTTATATTTTATGCTTACTGGCTTAAAATATACGGTTCTCATCTCTGTAACCGCGATAGTGATTTCATCTATTGTCGGCCTATTGGTGGCACTACCTGGCCTGTCGTCGTATCGAATATTACGCGGATTCAATCGACTTTATGTCGAAGTGGTTCGCGCTCCACCTATCCTAGTTTTGCTTCTGTGGATTTACTATGGATTGGCAATCGGATTTGATATCCAAATAAGCATTTTTTGGGCTGGTGTGTTCGCGCTCGCTCTCTCAGATTCTGCGTTCGAAGCAGAAATCTATCGCGCGGGCATTCAAAGTATCGACAAGGGTCAACACGAGGCGGCGCAGACTATCGCGCTTGGTTACATCGACACCATGCGCTTTGTGATCCTGCCCCAGGCCATTCGGCGCATTCTGCCGGCGATGGGAAATCAGTTCGTTTATATGCTTAAAATGTCGTCGCTGGTATCGGTGATCGGATTGCAAGAATTGACCCGCAAAGCAGGGGAATTGAATAACGAAGAATACCGTCCGTTGGAGATCTATTCGATCTTGGTCTTGGAATACCTTGTCCTCATCCTCGTCGTCTCGGCGCTCGTGCGCTGGCTCGAACGCCACCTAACAGCGGGCGAGGAACGCTAGCGCCCCCGCGTACTCGCTGGCAATCTATCCCGGCCCCCACGGCGCGGATCATCGGAGATCAGCGCATGCGACACGACGCGCTCGACGCCGCCAATGGTCGCCGCCAGTTCGGCGACATACTCTAGCTCACCGCGATCCCGTGCCACGCCGAGGATATAAACGACCGAGTTGACGGTCTCGAAATCAAAGTTGCTTTCCCAAACATCGCGAGCCGTTAGCAGACGCAAGCGCAGTTGGTTCGAAATCCGCGCGTCTTTCAGATAAGCCAAACCGCTTTGTTCTTCAGCGACCTGCAATTCGTTGACGACCTCACTGACGCCCTCCACTTGCCACGCGACTTGCGAAGCGCGAATGCGGTCTTGCGGCGTCCGAGTGGTTCCAACCAGCAAAACACGGCCTTCATGGACCTCGGTGGCCATTGCTGCAAAATAACGCGGAAACTCCCGCCCCATGTCTCTCTGCAAAGCAAGATGGATGGACGCATCACTAGCAGTAGATGCAATCGCTTGACCTGTGTCGCGCACGCCGTGGCCAAATTCAGCAGGGGTCGTGCTGCACCCCGCCAAAGCTGAGACAGCGATCATCACGGACGCAAACCGGATTTTTCCGAATGTCATGGCCAGACTCCATCGAACTGAGGCACTCCCGCAAAAGGCGAAGTGCGAAATCGTCGTAAGTCTGCTCGGATACGGTAGAAATAGGGTTAACAATACGGCATCTCTGCCGCTCAGCCGTCACCATTCATCGAAGCTGCGGGCATTCTCGACCCGCTCGCAAACACCGTTTGCATCGACCAAAACAACGTCAAAGCGCATATCCATTTGATTTTGCGCCGTTTCAGCGACGTAGTGAAGTGCCGCCCCCTCCAATCGCGCCCATTGCCGTGCGGTCAAGGAAAACGCCGCCTCTACCCGCGACGGACGCGCCTTAACTTCAACAAAGACCAGCACATCCCGATCCCGCGCGATGAGATCAATCTCTCCATGGGGTGTCCGGTGCCGATGGGCGAGAATCTGAAAGCCCCGCGATTCCAGAAACCGTGCCGCGCTCTCCTCGGCCAAAAACCCGGTTCGATGGGCCTTCGCGCCTCTTTTTCTGCGCGCTTCATCCGTCATTTGAGGGCAAGCGCCCGTTCATAGACTTGCTTGCGCGGCAGACTTAACGCCTCGCTCACTGTACGTGCCGCGTCTTTAACGCTCATGTCGGTCAAGGCATCTCGCAGCGCATCATCCAAGGCTTCCGCACTCGGCGGTGTATTTTCGGCGGGTCCCACCAACACCACAACCTCGCCTTTCGGCGCGCCTGCCTCCGCATAATGCGCTGCGAGTTC
>CAZXMX010000058.1:0-16558 GCA_964641645.1 uncultured Neomegalonema sp. | reverse complement strand
GTGATGACCATTGCGATTATCATAAAGCGCGCAGCAAACTCACCGGTTGGATGAAGCAGTATTTCGGTTACAGGTCGGCCCTGCGGACCTGTCGCACCATTGAGAAGCGCCAAAGTCATTGGGATCGATGGCAGCGCGAGCAGCGCCCAAAAGAAAAAGCGAGTGTTCAGGACATTAGAGAGCATCAGCTTGATCTCCGATCATCTGGGGGGCGCTGGTCTTAGCTATTCAATCGGCTAACGTCCGGTGACGAAACTGTATGATTGCTCGACCAAGCGGAACACAACGTCCAATTCACTTTGCGATCCGGGCGTGAAAATCATCACGAACCCGTCCCATCCCGGTCTCTGCTTCGCCCATGGGTGAGGAACAGCCCATCCCGCTTCAACGGCCTGCACCGCCAGCTCCGGAGAAAGAGAGGCGTGAAGACTTCCGTCAGGATGCATATGCGCGAACTCACGCCCGCCGACGATTACCTCCGGGCGCGCAATGGAAACGGCTTCATTGAGCCAGAACCCTTTCGCACCAGGGAGAGAGATGACTGTGTTGCGAACTTCAACGCCAGGTATCGTCGCAACCCGCTGGAGCAATTCTGCAGAAAACGCGGGGATCGGCGTAACGCCTATCTGAATATGCGGGACGCCATTTGTTGTCGCCGGGATTGGAGTGACACGCTTCGGCAGATCGATTCCCTCTGCCATGGCTGACGAAGCCATCGTCATAAACACAGCAAATAAGCACAGAATATTCCATCCAAAATTCATTATTGTACTCCCAGAATAAATGAGCGTGCAGCTAACGTGAAAATACTATATGATACAAAATGTACTGCTATGCAACAAAATGTTCTACACAGGAAATTAAGTTGAGTGAACCTGAAGACCCCCGCTTGGCCGCAACCCGGTCTCTCGCGCTCGATGCAGCCCTCACAGTGCTCCAGGAACAAGGTGTGTTGGCCGTCACTTACGGGACCGTAAGCGAGAAAACGGGAATTTCGCGAAGCACCCTCTATCGTCACTGGCCCAAGTTAAAAGCGCTGAGGAACGCAGTGTTCTTGCATGCGGCAAGCTCGCCAAAGCATACACTGAAGACTAACGGTCCGTTGCGTACTGATCTCACGTGGATTCTGGGAAACCTGATGACTGCACTGAACGAAACGCCTTGGGGGAAAATCGTTCCGCAAGTGATTGCCGTTGCAGCAACAGATGATCAAGCGCGCAGCCTGATCAACAATTGGATGAAAGATCGCAGTGCAAGTGTCGAAGCAGTTTTCGCCGCTGCGGAAGCTCGGGGCGAACTCAAAGAAGATGCGCCTGTTCAGCAGATGATCGAGATGGCAATTGCCGTCCCTTACTTTCGAAAGCTCATCGCCGGATTGCCCCTCGACCATGAATGGCTGGACACTCACGTTGAGCTGATATGTCAGTTAGCATCTGCCGAGAATTAGGAGATACCACCACCAGGTGGCGAACCGGCATGTTGCCACCGATATTCTCGCACCCAATAAGAGTCCGTTATGGGCCGATCATCCCCGTGCAGCTATCGTTGAACCGAGGCGTATCGCGATGGCAATGAAGAGCGCTAAGCGGCCTTGGTATGCGGAAACGTGAAAACGATCGCAATCTTCAGCTTTTTGCCGATCGTCGCCATCTTGACTGTTGGCACGTCAGCTTCGTCCGCAGATGTGCATGTGCGACAGACAGCTCTGGGCGATGAGCGCCAAGCACTCGGACGCGGTCCGTTCGGGATCAGCTCCAGAACGTAATTGCATCAATCCAGATCGGGATGTGTTCATACAGATATCCCCCTTTAAGTAATGTCTTCGACAGCGATGGAATGAGAGCCACTGCGAACCAGACCGTTACCAGGGAGACAAGGTACATCGTTGCATATCTGAGCAGTCGGAAGTACGGCACGCCTGTCACCCCCGAGGCCACGTACAAGTTAAGACCGTAGGGTGGCGTGATGAAGCCGATGGATGCGCCGACGAGAAAGATCACCGCGAACTGGATGGGGTCGACTCCAACCGAATGGGCAATTGGTGCCAGGATGGGCGCGAGGATGATGGTTACCGGCAAGGATTCGAGTATCATGCCCGAGACGAAGACGATCGCCATTGCGGTGAACAGAACCGGATAATATCCGCCCATGCCCGTCACGAACCCGCCGATGACTTCCTGAGCGCCCAAGAGAGATAGAATCTGCTGCATCACCACCGAAACCGCAATGAGCGGTGCAAGAATCCCTGTGATCTGTGCAGATCGGACAACAATTGACGGGATGTCGAGTGGGGTGAACCCCTCGACAACAACCATCGACCCCAGTGTCTTTTCATCGACAGGCGTCGTCGGGTCGTTGCGCATCAGCTTGTTGAGCGGCCAGGAGAGAATGCCAACGATGATACAAAATCCAACCGTCACACCTGCGGCTTCGGTTGGAGAGAACTTGCCGGTATAGATGCCCCAGAGCACCAGCCCAATCGCAAAGAAACCGAGCCATGCACCAACAGCGGTTTTGAAAACGCGCCATGGATTTAGTGTGATTAGAAAACCCCAGCCATTGCGGTAGCAAATGGTGAAACAGGCGATCATCATCGCAAGCACCATTAAACTGCCCGGCAGCAAGCCAGCGATGAACAAATCTGAGATCGGCAGGTTCATCAGGAACCCGTAGACGATGAAGATAATTGAGGGTGGGATGATAATCCCGACCGTACCGCCCGCCGCGGCAGTTGCCGCCGAAAAGCGCTCGTCATAGCCGCCCTTGACCATTTCGGGATGCAGCATCGAGCCGATGGTCGCTGTTGTCGCGGAATTAGACCCAGAGATTGCCGCGAAAAGTCCGCAAGCGCCAATCGCTGCCATCGCCAGACCGCCCCGTATCCAGCCGAGGCAGGAGTAGGCGAAATCCGACAATCGCTTTGCGATGCCTGACCTGTTGATCAGATCACCCGTGAGAATAAACAGCGGCATCGCGAGCAGGGCAAATCCGTCCTTAAAGACGTTCAGCATCTCAGAGCCGGTATTGTCGAGGGTTAGACCCATGACAAAACTACAGCCAACCACCCAGTAGAAGACGACCAAAAGAACCGGCGTGCCCAACATGAACAGTACGGTCACGGCGAGGGAGATAATCGTAATCCAGGTACTGTCGGCCATCAGACATCCCCCCCGATTACGGCTTGTTTTATCAGCGGATCACCGTTGCGGTAATTGGCGAGGTCTTCCACCGTGTTTTCTATAACGCGGCCTGCCATCATGATGAAACACACCGGCATCGTTACGAGGAACCACCAGCGCATCACGTTGTCCGTGCCGAGAACGATTGCAAAATTGTCATAGGTGTTCACGGTCACGCGCGCCGTCGTGGTGACGACAATAATGCAAAACAGCATCCACAACAGATTGTCCAACATTAGACAAAGCAGTTGCCCGTTGCGGCCCATCTTCGTTCGGAATTCGGAAAAGTTGAGATGGGTACGCAGTCGGACATTAAAGGCGCAGCCGAACCATGCCATGATCATGAACAGCAATGGCGGGATCGTCGTAGACCACGGCACCTGTCCGCCCCAACTTTTAGGCCACCAGGACAGGAGCGGACCGAACCGCTGTAATACACCGACAAAAATGATCGTAGCGATGACAATATAAGCCCAGACCACGATCGTGCGCTCCAGGTGGTGATCGAGGAGAGGGACCTTCTTATACATCCAATAGACAAACCAACCGCCGATAAGGGTAAGAGGCGTGAATACCCACCATGCTGCGGGCGATCTGTAAGCTTTCGTCACCGAATAATCGATGTCACCAGATAGTGTCGCTGTGACAATGGTGACTGCGTCAGCCCAAATGGACATGGCGCTTCCCCTCCCTAAAACCGCTGAGCTGCCACCTTTTTTAGGTGGTCTAGTATAAAAGTCGGTCCCCTTGGGACCGACCAATTTTCAGCAATAATCCAGAAGGATTATGACTTCCACCATCGACGTGGTTCGACATTTTCTGGCAGCGTATCGCCCGGAATCGTACGTACTGTGTCGTAAATTTCCTGATACGTGTCATGTCCGCCGGACCAGCCGTTAAGGCGCTCGCGCCACTCTTCCCAGAGCTGAGGTTGATACTCTGGCGAGCACATCTCTTCGGCTTTCTTAATCTCAGCATCAGACAAGAATGCGTTACGCACACCGTCCTTGGCGAAGATTGTGCCGGGCAGTTGTGGGTCAGACTGACCGACAGTTTTGACCAGCGCCGCTTCGTTGGCAGCCTGAACGTGCACCTGCGCGAGATAAGACGATTCCATAACCGCATCTTGCAGCTCGCCGCCGAGGCTGTCGAATGCAGAAGCAGACATTGCAGTGTGCTCAGTGCCGCAGAAGAAGTTCAGGTGAACTGCTTGGGACACAACGGGCGACATGTTGGCATAAGCTACGGCAGATGCCCATGTTTCGGCGCCATCGATCAGGCCTGTCTTGAGGGCATCAAGTGTCTCTTCCCAAGCAACTGGCACTGGGTTCAGGTTCATTGCTGTCATGGCAATGCGACCAAGCTGCGTACCCGTAACGCGGTTCTTCGTTCCGGCAAGTTGTTCGACGGACGTCACCGTGTCCTTGTCATCCCATTTGAGACCAAGCTGGATACCGCGCAACTCGCAGTGCGAGAACAGGAACTTCAGACCATGGCGCTTTTCATAGGGATCGCGCAGCAGCTTCACGGACTCTGGCGAGTAGAGGAAGTGGTATTGGTCTGCCCGGTTACGGAACATATAGGCGTAGTCGAGAACGTTCAGATACGGCGCACCGCCAGCGGAGTTCTGTGTGGACGCAGCGTAGATATCCACGATCCCCTGTTGAGTTTTCTCAACGCAGGAAACCTGACCACAAATCTGATTGTCCCCGATGAACTCGACGCGAATTTCTCCGTCTGTACGACTCTCCAGATCGCGGGCAAACTCAAGACACCCAGCGCGTTCAATCAGCAGGTTGCGTTGGTTGAAGCCAGCCGCACCGAACTTAAACGTGAACTTCGGCTCTTTCGCAAAGCGCTTTTCGTAGGAAGATTCCGCCGCTTTCGCCAAATTGGAAACGCTCATTGCGCCGCCGAAAGTTCCCGCCGCCAGCAGCGTCGAACTCATACCGTATTGTCCGGCAACCTTGAACAGATCGCGGCGCGAGATGCCTTTGAGTTTATCATGTACCTTCATGGTCTTCCTCCCAATTCTGATTTATGTTGATCATTGCGGTCCTTTTTTAAAAAAACCAGCGGTTTTGCTTTGCGTTCTAACAGCCCGACGGCTCTGCGCGTCTAACGCGATCACGTACTCATATTTGAGCCACAGGTAGCGGGCGGCGATGGCGCTGAAGGTTTCGGCGTGCAAATCGGCACACAATTCAGCACCGCGACGACGTGCCCTTCAACCTCTTCAACGGTCCGTTGCCAATGCCTGATGTTGAGTTTAAAAGTAAGTTATGCTTAAAAATACCTAAATTATCTTACAATTACTGAAAGTTTTACTTTCAGAAATATAGCGGTGCTGCCATGACAATCCGACTGTTCAGAACGCTAGTAGCGGTCGCCGATGCCAAGACATTCAGCGCTGCCGCTAAAGTCGTTCACGTCACTCACGCTGCCGTCAGTCAGCAAATGCAAACGCTAGAAGCCGATCTAAAAATTGAGCTGTTCAATCGCAGCACCAGGACTCCGGAATTGACCCCGATTGCTCATCAGATTGTTGCAAAGGCACGCAGGCTAATTTCGGATTACGACAATTTGGTGCCATCCGTTTTGGCCGATGGCGGGTTAAGCGGCGTTGTTAAATTGGGTGCGCTTCGGACAACTCTCACTGGCTTAACGCCGCAAGCCATGGCGATTTTGAAAGCCAGATTTCCTGAAATTAGACTGCATATTCGCCCAGGATTGACCGGCACGTTGTTGGCTGACATCGAGCGCGGCAATCTCGATGCAGCAATTATCACCAAACCTCATTTGATGCCGGTGGGAGTACACTTTCGCGAACTCGCCGAAGAACTGATGCAGCTGATCACAGCCGCCGAAGAGCCCGAAGATGAACCTATCAAGCTGCTCAAGACCAAGCCGTATATTCGGTTTAACAGAAACGCTGTTGTCGGCACATTGATCGACAACTGGATGTCATCCAAGCGAATTCGCGTTTCCGAGATGATGGAATTGGATAGCCCGGAGGCAATTGCAAGCATGGTGCATGCAAATCTTGGTGTCTCGATTGCACCCGACTTGGTGGTCAAACCGCAGGACAGCATTCCGGTGAAACGCCTTAGCCTTGGGCCCGATGCTCCATCTCGGGTCTTGGGGCTTGCCTACCGCGAAGATCAGGTCAAGACACAAGTCGTCGACGAACTCTTTGATGCTTTAGCGAGTGTTATTGATGAGGCAAAGGTCGATAGTTGAACCTCCGGATCATAAACTCCGAGCCCATCCTGACTCGCCTCAAATCACCTCGTCGGCGCGATCATCGCTTTCACCATAGCGCTTGAGGACGGCTGGTTTTGTACCCTCATAAACGCGCGCGACGTTCTCGGCGATTTTGGCGTTTTCGCGTTCAAATAAGCATTCGCCGTTCAAGTCAGAGGCCACAAAGAACGGCCCCATCTTGTTGCACTTGATGACCCACATTGCTTGAGCAAGGCCGAGTTCCTCGTTCCAGTGAACGGCCTCGACCTTCTCGACACCGCGCCCCAAGAGCGCGCCCGTTCCATAGCCAACAGTCGACAGATAGATCGCGCCATTGGGAACGAAGTACTCTCTATAATCCTTCGAGGTCATGCCGCCCTTGCCGACAATCAGCTTAGCCCCGCTCTTGGCCATCCATTCCGGCAGCCACTTCGCAAACCGGAACGACGCCGTCGCCGTGACCGCGCCCAGATCGAACGACCCATTCGGGTTGATCCGCGCTGCGGGCGAGCAATGGAAATTGGCCGCAGATTGCGAGGGCAACTCCATCGGGATGTTGGCCTGATCTTCCAGCGCGCGCATATAAACGCCCTCACGCGCGGTATACATCAGTCCGTCCAGATAGACGACGTCGCCTAGTCTCAGATCGGCAATCGCCTCGTCGGTGGGAGTGGTAGACAGCCGGACTTCACGAGGTTTGCTCACTCTGCGGCCTCCTGCAAAGGTTCCCAATCGACCGTCTCGCGGCGTTGATAGGGCGTGAACCAGTCCGGGTCGGTACGGTGCTCCACACGTCCATCCGGAAATACGCGCGCGACGGCGCGGCGCGAGGAGAGACAGAACGCATGGACCGACATGGGCATGCCGCCCGTGTGACAATAGCCAACCTCAATGTTGCAATCGATCACCATGTTCTTGCCGACAAACCCCATCGCGCCCATGCCGATGGAGTTGCCAAGCTCCTTGAACTCGTCTTCCATCTCCGCGATGCGCGGGTCAGTGTTGCGACTGCCGACAACGCGCAAGGTCGAGGCGCGTTTGCCCAAGGTCATGCAAATGTCTTTCGATCCGCCAAGCCCGATCCCGATGATCGCGGGTTGGCAAGCAAGGCCGCGCTTGCCGAAGGCCATCAGGCTATCAAGGTAAAACCGCTTGATCCCCTGAACACCATCCGAAGGGAACAGCATCCGGTAATCCGTGCCGAATAGCCCGCCTTTATGAACGGTAATAAGATCAATCCAGTCGGCGGGCGCGCCGGTACCCGAGGGCTCAAATCCGTATTCAATCTCCGGCGCACCAATGCCAACATTATTGTCGTGGTCCGTGCGCCAAAGCGGATGCACGCGGTTGGGGCGCAGAGGTACGCCATTGGTCGCGTTGGCCGTCGCCCGCCGCAGCGCCGCCTCCAGCGCGATCATCCCGCCCTCGACAGACGCCTCATTGCCCACCTTCACAAACCAGCGCGGCACACCCGTATCGCCGCACATCGCGCGGCGGTCTTCCTTAGCGGCCTCGTAATTCTCGAGCATCGCCTTGAGGACAAAAGACGACAGATCGCCATCTTCAGTCTCCGCCGCCACTTCCAACCCGTCGAGGTAATCCTGCGGAATTTCGATGGCCGCCTTACCCATCAGGGTTTCAGCGGTTTCTTGGATCAGTTCAATCGAGATCATTCTGCTGCCACCAATGTTTCGGGTGCGTCCTCGGGTAAGATCGTCTCGCCGGGTCGCACGATGGTGAATTGAACCGGCTCGCGCGAGACCTCGACACCGTCGCACTGCATTCGAGCCACGGTAAAGTGGCTGTCTTCCATCGCTCCGGGATCAGGAAAATCTTCGCGGAAATGCGCCCCGCGAGAGTTTTTGCGCGCAATCCCCGCCTTGGTGATGACCTCGGACATATCGCACAGCGAGCACAAGTTCAGCCAGTCATGCCATGTCAGATTGAAGGCGAGATTGTCCGACGCGACTCCCACATCCATCAGCGCATCCGACACCTCGGCAATTCCCTTGAGGCCGCGTTTCATCCCCGCTTCGGTCCGCATCACCCCCACTTCTTCCCACATCAAATCCTGCAACTGCTTGCGCAGCGGTAACACCAGTTCAGGCTTGCGAGACAGGGGATAGATCGCGCGTTCAAATTCGGCGGCCAAGACGTCTTCATCCGGATCGCGCAGAGCAGGCATCGCCCGAATATCCGCGCCCATCGTGTCTCCGGCAATCCCGCCATAAACGGTGGAGTTCGCAACCCCATTGCCACCCAGCCGATTGGAGCCATGTGCGCCGCCAGCATCTTCGCCTGCAACATAAAGACCTTCCAACGCCGTGCGCGTGTCCACATCAACGACAACACCGCCCATGAAGTAGTGCGCGGTCGGCACGATTTCGACCTTACCCGCCGCAAGGTCAAAGCCACTATCTTCGCACCGCTTGACCATACCGTTAAATTTCTTATGCACGGTCTCCGGCCCGAGATGCGACATAGAGATGAAGACGCCTTCTTGCTCCGGATTGTTGTTCTTGCGCATCTCGGCATAAATGCCCCGGCTGACAACATCGCGCGTCGCGCGCTCGCCCTTGGCGTCATAGTCGAACATGAACCGCTGGCCCGAGTGATTGATGAGTTGACCACCAGCCCCGCGCAGCCCTTCCTCCAGCACTGTCCCCGTCATCCGCGTGTGTTCGCCCGCCAGCAATCCGGTAGGATGGAACTGCACCATCTCCATATCGCGCAAGCTCAACCCCGCGCGCAGCGCCATCGCGAGACCGTCCATCGTCTTGTCACCGGAGGGCGTATGGTACTTATACATGGTCGGGCCGCCGCCCGTCGCCATCAACACTGTTTTAGCGCGCACCAGCCGGAACCGCCCCGTGCGAATGTCGATCATCAACACGCCCGCCAATGCCGAACCGTCCTTCGTTGGGATCAACCCGACCGCGCGATGCTCTTGCAGCTTCTCAACACCGCTCGCGAGCACTTTTTCCATCAGGCGATTGATAATCTCGATTCCGGTTAGATCGCCTTTATGCACCGTGCGGTCAGCAGTTTGTCCGGCGAAAGCCTTCTGATGCAGTGACCCATCTGCATTACGATCAAAGAAACACCCGATTTCGTTTTCTAACTCGCGAATGCGAACCACAGCCTGCTCGCACAGCCGCCATGCCATGTCCTGATCCGGCAGCCACTTGCCACCTTGGATTGTATCCATGAAGTGCCGTTCGACAGTATCGCCGCCGCCGAGCGCAACATTGTACCCGCCCTGAACCATGCGGGTGCAGCCGCATTTGCCGATGAGTCCTTTGACCGCGATGGTGACTTTCGTGCCTTTGGGTGCGCTCTGCTGTGCATGGAGGGCCGCGAACAGACCCGCGCCCCCCGTGCCGAGGATCAGGATATCGGTGTCGTGCCGCTCAATATCGGGAATGCGCATGTCAAATCGCTTTCATGAAGAAAAGAGCCGCGATCAGGAAGGATACCGCAGTCGCCCCTGCCGCCACTGTCTTTTGCGGCGCAGACCACGGCAGCCATTCCATCGCCATCAGACGCAAGCCGCCGAACATGTGGACCGCCAACAGAAAGACCAAGCCGAATTCGGCCACCTTTACGAGCGTCGCTTCGGTCAACATCAAGAACCCGTCTAGCCGCGCGGGTTTGGTCATCGCCAATGCCAAGACCCAAAAATGAAACGGCAGAAAAACCGCCAGACCTAGACCGGAAACGCGATGCAGAATAAACGCAAGCCATAGTGGATGCGCCCGCGAGGTGACACCTTTCGGCGCTTTCATGCGCCCGACCCCGATGCAAACGTCACGGCCCAAACAGCGCGCGCTCCCAACGCGAACAACCCCAGGCCAACGATCCACATGAACGCGCTCAACGCTGCGTCTTTCAAACCGGCCCATTCATACGCGATCACTCGCACGCCTATTGCCCCATGAACCGAAACTGCGACGACGAATATGCCGTAGAACAAAAACCACAGAACCGAGCCTTGGGTCCGACCGAGAATTTCCGCAGCACTTAGCCCGCCCTGGATCGCATAGATCATCACCACGAGATGACCCAGCACGAGCGGTGCCATCAGCAGCGCAGTGATCCGCTGCAGCATATAAAGACGCAGGTTCAGCATCAGCGCCCCCCTTTGAAGAACGATTTAGCCGTTTCTCGCTTAAGCCTTGCAATCGCGGACATCGGGTCCAAATCATTGGGGCAATAGGTCGTGCAAGATCCCATCGAGTGACAGTTATGGCATCCGTCCTTGCCGGACACCGCGTCAAGAATGGCCGCACGGCCGTTGTCCTTGGCATCGTTCAGCAACGTCCACGCCCGTTGCAGCGCCGCCGGACCGAGGTAGTCAGGATTTCCTGTCACCGTATCGCAAGCCGCATAGCAGACCGAGCAGTTGATACACTCAATCCCCGCATTGGCCTCGGCGCGATCCACACTTGTTTCGTCCACAGGAGCAATCGGATCATCGCGCGTTAGCCCGCCATGATGGACGCCTTCTGCGGCAACCCATTTATCAAAGAACGGGTCCATATCGACCGCAAGATCTTTGATGACGGGCAAGTTGCGAAGCGGACCAATCGTCACTACGTCGCCGTCCAACACCTTTGAGATATGCGTCCGACACGTCCAGCGCGGCACACCGTTCACCATCATCGCGCAACTGCCGCACATCCCGACACGACAGGCAAATCTGTAGCTGAGCGTCGGATCAGCGTTTTGCTGCACCCACGAGACAACATCGAGAACCGTCTGGTTCTCATGGGCGGGGACATCGAACACCTGTTGCACGCCCTGCGCATCAGGCCCACGTTCGATTGTGACTTTCAAGGTATTCGATGTCATCTTGGCTCAGTCTTCCACGGGCTGAAGGCCTTGCGTCAGACTGTAACCGGTAGTGCGTCTTTATAAACGCGACAAATTCTTAACTTGATCGTTAGATTCGCTTACAGGTCCTGTTGTGACCTGTAAGCGTAGGCGCAAACACTACTGCCCAAAATCTGTGATCACCGCTGTGCCAGGGGCTGTTGGTCCATTCATCGCCCGAAGCTCGGCGCTCGCGACAGACAGTGAAATCTCTCTGGCAACCATCGGGTTTAGGTCGACTTCGCCGCGCTCAATCATTCCCAGTAGTGAGGGATATTTCCAGGACGGCATACCGCGTGTACCGAAAAACGCCAGCTGTTTGGTGTAAATGGCGCGCATGTTGACTTGCATCTGACCGCTTCCTGAGGGCATGCCGACATGCACATGGCGACCAAGTGTCGCCAGACACTCGACTGATGCATTTGTGGTCGTTTCGATGCCAAGTGCCTCGATGGAGACCTGCGCGCCGCCGCCAGTGATGTCTCGGATCGCCGCAACGACATCCGTTTCTGCGGCGTTTACGGCAGCATCGGCCCCAAGCTGCTTTGCGTGTTGAAGCTTCTCCTCAACGATATCGACGACCACGACCTGTGCGCCCAGCATTTTTGCTAAGAGCAGCGCAGAGAGGCCAATCCCGCCAGTACCGTGAACAGCGACCCACTCACCTGCTCTGACATTGGCTCTGTCAGTAAGGGCGTGCCAAGCTGTTGTCACGCGGCAACCCAAACCTGCCGCGAGTGCTGGAGACATCGTTTCTGGTAGGTGAACGAGGTTGTGATCATACGGCACCGCTACGAACTCTGCATACGCCCCGGGCGCACCGAAGCCGGGGACGATTGCGTTTTCGCATGTGTTTGAAACGCCGGTGCTGCAGGCTGGACAGTCGCCACACGCAAGAATGAATGGGGCGATCAACTTGTCGCCGACCTTGTGCTTTGCTCGCGGCCCAGCATCAACCACCGTTCCGCAATATTCATGACCCAGAATCGATCCGTGGGTTACTTTTGGATGACCGCCGGTCCAACCGTGATAGTCGGAACGACAGACCCCACACGCCGCGACTTCCAAAACCACACCGTTATCGGGGCAGCTTGGATCGGCGACCATCTCGATAGAGAGGTCGTCGTTGAAATCTCTGACAACAGCTGCGCGCATCGTAATTTCCTGTAGTTAGCAACCCACCTGAGTTGCACGAGTTTCTATGAACGCAAATTTATACGGTAGTCGCTGTCGATCTGAGCTGTATCGTTTGTCGCCCAGACGAAACCCGTGTTCACTTGAGGCCCTAGGGTTCCATTGCCGAATGCGGCGGGCCAATGCAATGGCTATTTAACGCCAACTCTGCGTCGCCATCACGTCTGTCGATTGATATCGCCGAAATCTGGTGCATACTTATAGCAGGCGAGTTTCGGCTCCCTGGAGACGGCGCGCTTTCCTTCCTGGGGTATACCAACCCACAAAAGCGCGCCGTCTGTATTTCGCGCACATCTCAAAAAAATGGTCACTGAACTGTTGTGCCTTCTGGCTCCACCCACTGCGTTTGGCTAAGAGGCGCTTATTGCACCGACACATGCGACGGTGAAAGATCGCATTCGCGTCAGATTGTACGAGTGTTGCAGCGCAGGACAAAACCGACCTTCGCTGCGCTTCCCCAAAAGCCAAATCCTATTGCGGCCGCCGTTCTCTGAATTCCCTTGGGTCGGCGTGCGCAGGGACATAAACTCGCTGGAAAAAGAGTGGTTGGTCAGATGACGCAAACCCAAGGATGTCGCAGATCATTCCGCGAGCGGCGGATGGCAGATCAGACGTAGACTAACAGGATCAGGAAAGGCCGCACAAACGATGCGGTTCTTTGTACGCAATGTGCTGATACCGAAAGCCTGTCAGATAACGACGTGTATGCGAACAGGCTTGGTCCAGCCCGGTTTACGTACTGCGTGAAATCGTGGTTTAGAGTCGAAATGGACAACGCTTTTCCATTTGCCTTGATTGTGAGCAGCTCGGTGGCGCTCATTCTGGTGGGTGTCGGGCTGTTCATAAAGATGCGTCGGCTCAGGACAAAGGCCCAACTGATGGGTGCGTCGCTTGTTAAGGTAGAAGAAGTTGGCGACCCTGAGACGGCTCTGAGATTTTGTATGGCGTTCGAATAGCGGACATTCGGGCAGTTTGCTGCGTTGTGCATTGTTGGCTCGAAATCACCTTCATTGCAGTGCAGGATGGAGTCCGCTTTGCGCTCTTTGCTGACGACCATGCCGATCCAATTCAAATTAACCCGACAAGGTGGCGAACAGGCAGTTCGCCACCTCAAAGTTTGTCATTTGAAACAGGCAGCAATGGGCCGAAACCAGAGATTGGTGTTCGGCCCGTCATCCGCAAACCTATGCAGCGGCGCGATGTTCATTGACACCGTTGATGAACGCCGCTGCCCGAGTGAACGTGCGCTGCTCCTCATTCTTATTTTGCGATGTATCCCCCTCGGGCCTTATCGCATTGCCGCTTTCACTGGATGGATCGATCTTGAATGACCAAGATAGATCAGAGAGTTTTCGAAGTCCTCTGTCTTTGAAATAGGCGACCTTCTTTGCTCGGATCGGCCGCGCATTCTGAGGCAGCAAAAGAACGGCATCTTTGCCCAATCGGTTGATTTGATCTTCGCTTAAAAGTCGCCCACTACTTCGATGTTCAGTGCGGGTCCTGCTAAATCCTAATCTCCCGGATGTCTGGCTCGTGCTTTCCTGATTTGTAGTGATTTGCCGGTTGCCTAGGCTGCGCGAAAGCATCTCTTTGGTTCGAGGATCGTTGACCGACATGAAGATGTGCATCTGGCAGGCATTCATGAGCCCGTCCGTTCCAGCTCGGCCATAGACTTCCTCGATGTTCGCGACGCCCTGTAGCACGAACAGCATCCGCCCGGCATATCCTCGCAGCGTGGTTGCTGCATTGAGCATCGTGTCCATCCGGCCCAATGACTTGAACTCGTCCAGTACGAAGAGAACGGGAAACGCATCGCCAGCGGATGGCATTTTACTTTGTAGTGCTGCCGTGGCGGTTTGGAAAAACAGGCGCGCTGCGGGCGCGAGCGCTTCCATATCGTTGGGTGAAATCACGATATAGATCGTCTGCGGTTTTGATCGCAGGCTGCTTAGATCAAAATCGTTCGCACTTGTCGCATTGTCAATTGCAGGATCCGACCATGCGCCGAGACCGGTGGATTTCACCACGGATAAATAGGTCGCGATCGTCTTTGAATCGTAGGCGGAATATTGGAGAAAAGTCGTTTGCGCGGAAGTGTGAGTTGCCTGGCTGGCCAAGACGCCGAAGCGGTTGCCCATAGACGCGGCGACATCCACGTCGCCGTCTTTGATGCCGGTCACCGCCGGAGCGAGCAATCGCAAGGTGTGACCGAGGGTTGGTTCCTCCGAATTGATTGCGACCGACGCCGCTGCCGTAAATAGTTCCCGCGCCCCTTCGATGAACGGCTCATCAGCACGGCCTTTCGATGTCAGAAGATGCGTAGCAAGACGGCGGAGTTCGCTGAACTGCCGATCTGGATCCTTAAGATCGCGAATGGGCTCCAGCGGATTGAAGCGATGCGTTTTCCCATTTGGGTCGTAAGGCGCAAAGACAAAGACATCATCACCGAGACGCTGGCGTTGACCGGCGGTCGCCGCGAGGTTCTCACCTTTAACATCGAGCACGATGGCTGAACCGGGCCAGGTGAGAAGAGTGGGGATAACAACGCCCACGCCCTTGCCGCCTCCCGGCGGGGCGACGAGCAACGTATTTGAATAGGTGTCGGAGGCAGAACGTAGGAATGGCGCGCGGCTTCGCGGCGATCCCAGCTTTCCGAGGATCACGCCCGTTTTGTCGATCAGCCCAGCGTCGACGATCTCGCGTCGCGTCGCCCAGCGTGCGTCACCATGCGTCGTTTCCTTGTCTGGTCGGATCGCGAGGATCAGGCATGCGAAGTTCGCTAGAATGCTGCTAATCACGCCAGCTTGCAGGGATTCAGCAAAGGCCGAGGCATAGAGACGGCGCAAGCCTGAGGATGCCTCCAACCAATAGAGTGGCGTGATTTCCTGTAGCGGCGTCCCGAGACGATAGCCAAGCCAGAAGTTCGTCACGAGCACCCCGATGAAGACACCCATGAGTGAAGAAAGAACGACAAGTGCTAACGATGGCATTTTGAATTTTGGCATTCAGTTGTCTCTCCTATCAATCTGCGAGGCCAAGACCGCGGTCTTGGGCGTTGTTCCGGTCAATGCCGCGTTCGGCGTCGCGCTGTTTTTGCGTTTCCGTAAGTTCGCGCTGGCGCGAGTTCAGCAATTGCCGGAGTTCTTCTTCGGTCAGGCGTTTGCCCGGCACGCTCTCTGGCTCGCGAGACGGAGATCGCGCTTCATTTGCGGATCCGTCACGCGCGGCGGTCTGTCCATGCTTGTCTTCATCCGGCGTCTCAGCGAGATCATCCGCTGGGGCCTTCGGCGTCTCGATTTGCAGATCGTCGCCCTTCGCATCGCCGCCGCGGTCCAACGTCTGGTTTCCGATCCTGTCTCCGCGTCGGCTGCGCTCTTCGCGCCGACGAGTGATGACCGGATCTTCAGGCGCAAAAACCTCGGTCGCCTCAAGCGAAACACCGCGCTGGATGGCCCGCTCTGACGCGCGGTAGGTCTTGGCCGCATAGGAATGAAGTTCTGCGATTTCTTTTTCCGCGACGCCGTGCGGAACGTCGCCCGCAGCCATGCGCTCAGTGACCTCCGCCTCGTGCCAGTGGTTTCGGGTTTCAGCGGTCGCCTCAAGACCGCTTTTGATGCGTGCCAAAGCCCGCTCGCCGTTTAGCCCGCGCAGGGCGTAGGCTTGTGCGATACGCTCGTCAGCTTGATCCAGCGTTTTGGATGGATCGCGCGGCACAGTGGGCCCGTCATCATATGGGACGGTTTCGATCCCTTCTCCATCGCGCTGTAACCGGTCCGCCGTTGAAACGGCGGTCTTCTCTCGGATATCGTCAGCGCTGCCTCTGCTGCGAACAATGGGTTCCAGCCCGTCAGAGCGATCATGCTGATCGATGGCGGTTCGAAACTCTGGGATCGTTTGCGCGAAGAGCTGACGGATGCGGCCGGTTTCCGCCTCAAGCGCGGCGCGCTGATCTTCATCGGCAATGCCAGGTGCGAGCCTTTGAGCGTCTTTGACGGCGCTGCGCATGGTGGATGAGAGTTCTTCAGGGCTCATGCGCTGAAGCGTCTCGTACGTGACGGGATCGTTGGTGT
>CAZXMX010000057.1:0-16703 GCA_964641645.1 uncultured Neomegalonema sp. | reverse complement strand
ACCATACCGGGTCCGCCGCCCGCCGGAGTATCATCGACAGAGCGGTGCTTATCTGTCGCAAAGCTGCGAATGTCCAGTGTTTCCAGCTCCCAGAGCCGTTTTTCGCGCGCTTTCCCGATCAGGGACACCCCTAAAGGCCCCGGAAACATCTCCGGGTACAAGGTTAACACCTTCGCGCGCCAAATCGGGTCAGACTTTGCCCCTGATTCGTCCATCAGCGTCCGCGGTTGAGCGGACGGCTTGATCTGGCGAAGACCGTGAGAACGGGGCGAGCTTGTCACTTTTTCCCGCTCATCGCTGCCGTCATCATCGCTTGCATCGTTTCCATGCCTTTGCCGCCCATACTCATCATCTGAGCAACGAATTGATCGGGGTCCGCGAGGGTATCCATCCGGTCTTTCGCCCGCGTCGTCATTTCCTCAACGATCAGCGCATTGAGCGCCTCCACATCTGGCAAGCCAAGGAACGCGCGCGCTTCTTGCGGGGTGCAGTCAATGTCGATGGTCAGTTTCATCAGACTCTCCTATCACGAACCAAGGGCATAAAGGTCAGCGGCCATGGCCTCGACCTTCTCCCGCCATGCCAATATTTCGAGCCACTCGGGCGGGATGCCATCCATGCCATAGACCCGGCCCGCAATCTGCCCCGCAATCGCCGCCACCGTATCAGCATCACCGCCAAGGTTAGCCGCGAGGACAACGCAATCTCCAAATGAACCCGTGTTTTCAAACGACCAGAAGGCGGCTTCATAGCTGTCTTTAACATAGCCGCTGGACTTCACTTGATCGCGCGGCGTGTTCGGATCGAGGCGATGCAGAGCGTCGCGCAAGTTACCACTGTGAAGAAACGCGGAAAAAGCAAACGCAAAGTCATCGCATTCATCACTGGCATGGGTGAGCTGACTTTGCATCACCGATACATCGACCGCCGAACGCACATCGGAATGAGAGGCAATCACCGCCGGAGCCAGCCGCATAATTCCACCGTTCCCAGAACTGTCCGGATCGGTCGACCCGGCATAAGGGTCGCCATCCCGAACAAAACGATCCAGTGCAGCGCTGACCGTGTTGCCGATGTCGAAACACTTTCCGGTCGGGGACATGTAGCCCTCATCGCGCCATCGCACGAAACGGCGGGCGCAATCGTCCGCCTTCCAGCCTTTGCAATACAGCAGGCTCTCGCCCAGGCACAGCGCCATCGAAGTATCGTCGGTCCAGACACCCGCTTCGAGATTGAACGGCCCACCGCCGACAACATCAGCCACCGGCGCAAGGCTATCCCGGTCTGAGAACTCCAACGTCGTGCCGAGCGCATCACCCACGGCGAGACCGAGCAACATACCCTTTGCGGCATTAAGGTCGAATGGAACACTCATTTCCTAGCCTCAGGGTCAAAACCATACGGGCGACCGTATTCCAAGCCAATCGGCTCCTTGTCCAGACTGTACAGCACCAACCACGCTGACTCGTCGATTTTCCACGCAGACGCATCGCAAATGTATTCGAAATCACCCGCACCCGTGACATGAGGCGGACCAAGCTGTTGAATCGCTCCGCTCAATCCTTCTTCAGCACCAAACGGAATTGCGCCCTGCCAAGGCGATAGTTCATTGACCGAACTCAATGTCAGCGAAATCGTATCCAAACCACCATTGACGGCGAAACCGAGGTCGAGACCCGGTTCATCGGCACTCCACCAAATCCCGCGATAGTCTCCTTCGATAAAAATATCGCTCGGCGCTCTCGGCAGAAATGAGAACCGTGCATCCTCGATCGAAACGCCGAGCAAGCCGAGAAGCGTTTCGAAAGACGGAGACGGAGCATTCACTCCTCGTCGACCTCGACCGGCAGCTCGGCAATAATCCGCCCACCAGCGATATCAACAGTCGGGACAACTTCCCGCGTGAACGCGAGATATAAAGACTCGCCGCCGCCGACCGGCATGTACTCAATGACATCACCCGCACCAAAATCTTGCACGGCTTTGATCTTTCCCAGCACTGAACCGTCGGCAGTTTCGACGCTCAATCCAAGGAGATCAGTATAGTAGAATTCTTCTTCATCGGGTTCCGGCAACGCGCTGCGATCTGCGTAAAGCCGCGTGCCCTTGAGCGCTTCGGCCTGTTCGCGCGTTTCGACGCCCGAAAGGCGCGCCGCATACCCACCCTTAACCGAGCGGGTTAGTTTGAGCTTGAACTCTCGCTTGCCGTCCTCGGTGTGCAGCGGGCCGTAATCGCCCACTGCCGCCGGATCATCCGTGAAGCATTTGATCTTCGCTTCACCACGAACACCAAACGCGCCAGCGATCGCGCCGACACAGATATGTTTAGCCGACAAGGATGGACACTCCGCCCCCGGCAAAGACCGGGGGCTTTGAGCAAAGTTGCATTAAGCTTTTGCTTCTTCAGCTGGCGCTTCTTCCGCCGGTGCTTCCTCAGCAGCAGCCTCTTCCGCTGGTGCTTCCTCAGCCGGTGCGTTCTTCGCCTCTTCTTCAGCGTCTTTCAGGGCTTGAGCCTTGTCCGCTTTTTCCTGAACGCGCTCTTCAGCCTTCTTGCCAGGCTTCGCCTTGTTCGGGTTGTTGCGGGTTTTCTTTTCCATCTCGCCCGCAGCTTCGAGGAAGCGGCAGATGCGATCGGTTGGCTGAGCGCCCTTAGCCATCCACTCTTTAATGCGCTCCATATCCATCTTCACGCGCTCTTCGTTGTCTTTCGCGAGCAGTGGGTTGTACGTGCCCACTTTTTCGATGAAGCGGCCATCACGTGGCATACGCTTGTCAGCAACAACGATGCGATAGAAAGGGCGTTTTTTAGAGCCACCACGGGCCAAACGGATAACAGTTGCCATAGTCTTTTCAGTCCTTGATCTTGCCTGCCTCAGCGGGCGCTTACTTCAATGTCATTCGTGTTTCGAGTTTTTCGAATTCGGGGTCGTTCGACCGCGCCTCGCCCTTGCGGACGATCAACGCAGCCAGAATAGAATCGTGTTCGGTGCCGATTGTGACGACGCTGTCATCATCAAATCGGAACGTCAGCGAGTGGTCATAGACGACAACATCATCCAGCTCGGCGGTCATCTGAACGATGTCGATGCTTTGTAGTTCAACGCCCGGCATCGACAGCTCAATCAACGAGCATGGACCGATGGCACCCGAACGCACATTGAACGGCAGCTCCAGCGGCATGTCGCTGCGCTTGATGTCGAGCAGGTGATAATCCTGATCGCCCTTTGAGGTTTGGTGATCCGTTTCAAAGGTGACGAAATCCGTTCCCGTCCCGAGCCAGATCGCACCAGATGGAAGCGACGCGCTCGACCGCAGAGGCTCCGCATGAACCTCACGTCCATAAATCGATGAAATCGGCTTACCAAGCATCGCTTTAAGGGCGGAGATCGCCTTTGAGGAAAGTTCGTTGGCGCTCATGCGGCCTCCGGAGTCGGGTAACGATAAACTTGCATTTCGCGGTCCGGCGAGATCGTGACCATGCCTTCAGGCGTTCCATTCAACCGCATCGCGATACGGGCCGAGGCTGTATTTTCAGGAGCAACCGCACTGATCGCGGTTGGCCAGCCCTGCGCAAAAGCCCAATCGAGCGCAACGCGCGCAGCTTCAATCGCGTAGCCTTTGCCCGTGTACTCTTCGAGCAAAAAGTAGGTGATTTCCGGCTCGGGCCAATCTTCAGGATACCAAGGACCGACCATACCGATGGTCTCGCCAGTCGCAGTCAAAGTGACCGCCCAAGGACCGTAGTCGCGGAGCGACCAATGGCCCGCGTACATTGCCAGCTTGCGCCAGCTTTTCTCGGCATGGATGGGACCGCCATAGAAAGACGAATGCTCTGATCCGAAAAACCGCGCAAACGCACTCACATCCGCGTCGGACAAGCCGCGCAGCGTCAAACGCTCGGTTGTAAGGATCGGTGGCGTCGTCATTTCTTTTTGCCAAACCCCGCAAGACCCGGCGGCAAAGCCGGACCGCCACTGCCTACACCCGGAAGCCCACCGGGAGGCAGTTGTGGCATTCCGCCAGGAGGCAAACCGCCACCCGCACCAGGCATTCCACCGGGAGGCATTCCACCCGGCATCCCGCCAAACATGCTGGCAAGCTGACGCATCCCGCCTTTGCCTTTACCCATCTTGCCGACTTTTTTCATCATGTCCGCCATCTGGCGGTGCATCTTCATCAGCTTATTGACTTCGGAGACTTCGACACCCGCACCTTTGGCGATCCGCTTTTTGCGCGAGGCCGCGAGCAGTTCAGGCTTCTTCCGCTCCGCTTTCGTCATCGACTGGATGATGGCCATCTGACGGTTGACGACCTTGTCGTCCATGCCGGACGCATCCATCTGCTTTTTCATCTTGCCGACGCCGGGCAGCATTCCCATCAGGCCGCCCATGCCGCCCATTTTCTGCATCTGCTGGAACTGGCCCATCAAGTCATTCATATCGAAACGACCAGCCATAAAGCGCTTGGCTTGTTTTTCCGCTTGCTCGGCTTCGATTTGCTCTTGGGCTTTTTCGACAAGACCAACAACGTCGCCCATGCCCAGAATTCGACCTGCGACACGATCAGGAACAAACTCTTCGAGGGCGTCCATTTTCTCGCCGACACCGACGAGCTTGATCGGCTTGCCTGTGACGGCGCGCATCGAGAGCGCAGCACCGCCGCGACCGTCACCATCCATCCGCGTGAGAACCACGCCAGAGATCCCAACACGGCCATCGAAGTTTTCAGCGACGTTCACGGCGTCCTGACCCGTCAGCGAGTCGACCACCAACAACGTCTCGCGCGGTTGCGCGGCATCGCGGACGGCTTCGACCTCCGCCATCAACTCGTCATCGACGTGCAGACGACCCGCCGTATCGAGCATGACGACGTCATAACCAGACAGCTTCGCCTGCGTCATCGCACGCTTGGCAATCGCAACCGCATCTTGGCCCGCTTGAATCGGCAACGTATCGACACCGATCTGCGCGCCCAAGATCGCAAGCTGTTCCATCGCAGCCGGACGGCGGGTATCAAGCGACGCCATCAAGACCCGCTTTTTCTCGCGCTCGGTCAGACGCTTCGCAATTTTCGCGGTGGTGGTGGTCTTACCCGACCCTTGCAAACCGACCATGAGGATCGGCGAGGGCGGGTTGTCGATTTTCAGGGCGCTTTCGCGGGCGACTTTTTCAGGATCATCCCCGCCGCGCAGCATCGAGACCAACTCGTCATTGACGATCTTGACGACCTGTTGGCCCGGCTGGATCGACTTAACGACATCCTGACCGACGGCCTTTTCGCGGACTTTCTCAATGAAATCGCGAGCAACGGGCAGGGACACATCGGCTTCGAGCAACGCCGTGCGAACCTCGCGCAGAGCGGTCGAAACATCTTCATCACGCAGCGCACCCTGACGGGTCAGCTTGTCGAGGACACCCCCTAAGCGTTCTGATAGAGAATCGAACATGCCAACTCCTCAACGTCAAAAGCGCCCGTGGGCGCGACGCGCTGACGGACGGCGATCCTGCGATTCAGGACCGGAAGCATTTCGGGCTTCCAGAATTCGAGGACTGATACGCTCTGGGCTTAATCGTGTCAACGCTGCATCGCCTGTGGCCTTCGGGCCATGCGTTAACCTTTCATTAACCCGTTCACGGACTAGTGGTTAACGAAGCGTTTACCATCTCCGCGAGTCGCACCCATGCTCAACGCCCTTCTCTTTGTCGCTTGTTTGATCGTCCCGATCCTTTGGGGACTGTGGCGCATGGAGCGGCGACGGGTTGCCGAGGAAACGCGGCGTACGGTGATGGCCTCGGTGATGGATACGCAGAACAACCTGCTCAACAACATTGTCTGCCTTCACACCTTTGCGGAGTCAGGCAAACCTCTGAACCCAAGCGATCTCAAACAGATCGACTGCGCGATCCGAGAAACGCAAGCCCGGCTCATCGAAATCGCAGAGGTCGAGCTGCAAGAAACCCGCGATCTAGGCGGGATCAAGGTTTTGCCCCGTCCGAAGATCAAATTGGCGAACGAGCGCGGACCGGTTTTCTGAATAAGCGTTCGTTATCAGGCAGACTTTTTAAGCCTTTAGCCAAGGGCCGCCCAGCCCAACGCTCTCCGGGGCCGCACCCTCGGCCCTGATCGAAGCGCAACCGACGACGCCTCCCGCCGAGATTCCGGAGGGAGGTTTAAAGGAGCATCGCTGTCGGCGGAGGAGGGTCCGGTGGCCGCTCGATCCGCGCTCCGGCCAGTTGCCAATCACTGAGCGACGGCACGAGACGCCCATCAGGGAACGGCGAAACCCGAAGCGTTCCGCTCGCCCGCCGCGTTTGTTTTTCGATCCAACGCAACAGGCGCAACGCAAAGCGCGGCAAGTCCTCTAGGACCGCGCACAAACCTCTGAGCCGCCGCCGACATTCCAACAAAGAAAGATCGACGTCATCTGGCGCATACGCACGAGCGAGAGAATCTGAAATTTGGCGTTGGTTCAGTTCCATGCCGCTGCGGGCCAGCATCATACGAACTTGTGCGATGGCCAAATACCGAGCGGCAGTTTCGGCGCGCGACAGAATCGACCCGACAAACCGGCAAGTCCAACCCGAGAAGCCCTTCGAGACCGGACCAAGAGACAAAACCCCAACCAAAACGACCAGCCCCGCCACCAAGCGGAGCAGCCGAAGCCGCTGAGTTTCCAAGGCCCGTTCAAAGTCCACGCTGTTCTCTGTCTCCTGTTTGAATCGAACAGAGATTTAGAACAAAAAATGAACAAATGTCAAGAGGCGAATGGCCAAACGAGACCAGTTTTCTCAACCCACCCCCTTTCAAACGCCGTCGGAGAACAATCGAAACTGTTAAACGCGGCTACTCATCGGCCCCGCCGTCATAGAGGTCACTCTTCACGCCGAGATAACTGTCCCACGCGAACCAATAGGATATATGACCCGCAATACGGGGAAGGCGCGCACCGTGATCCGAGATCAGGAAGTCTTCGGTTACCTGCCATGTCGACGACGCGCTCTCCAGAGATGACGGAGTCAGCGCGACAAATTCTTCGTCACCCCGTTGGTACGCTCTCACGGTGCGCGTTTCTGCGTCACCGATCAAAACAACAGACTGCCCGCCGACACTGTCATTGATAACGGATGTCTCGCGAAAGGCATCGAGCGGCCAAGCCTTCGCCGCCGCAAAGCCTCGAATCCCGAAAACATACTCTTTTCGTCGAACCGCACGTTCATCGCCAACCCGCACGGGAAACATCAGATCCGGACTGGCGAAATACTCATTGTAAGTGATGCCCGAACCATAATCGCGCACCCAGCCAGTCTCCAAAGACAGCACCGTCGTATCGGGATGGGCTTCGCGCCATGCCGCCCAAGAGGTTGTCACAATCGGTCGCGTTTCAAGCGTCAATCCATGATCGGTCAGCGCACCGACGACAGGCTCTCCGGTGAACTGGTTCCAGAGGCTTTTCGTCTCGCGGTCATACATCAACTTGTTGGACCGATAGAGCAAACCAGATGAGCTAAAGATGAAAGGAGCCTCGCGACCTTCCGGCAGAGTCTCGAAAACAATCGCTGCCGCACAGAGCGTACAATAGGCGAGCGCGATCGGCACACCGCCCACCGTATCGTTCATCATCTCGTGCCACCCCATGATCCGCAGCGGATAGGCACGCGCGTCGCCGTCGATCTCGATCCCAAACACCAGATCATCATCGGCAAGGTAAGACGCCTCACCTGCCGAGATCATATCGGGCGTATCGAGCGGCGGGATGCCATCGACTAGCACCCCGCCCCAGACAATCTCTTCCAGCCGAATTCTCATCTCGGCACGCGCCGTATTCGGACCCGTAAAGAAATCGCGAAACCGGTCATCGGTGTTGATGATGAATTTCAGTTTGAGCGGGCGAAACGACGGATGCGGCTCGATCTCGGGATGTGCCTCTTGCCAATCAAAAGCGTCATGCCACGTGTCGAACCTCTCCCCGGTCAGCGTTTCCAGCGCGCTCGCAATCGCAGGATCATCTCCGGTCAAGCGCATCGCGAGAACAAAGGTCGGGATCAGGCTTTCGTCTTGGGTTTCCAACAGCGCCTCGATCACCGCGCGTCGGTCGTCACCATGAGAGGCAAACACTTGCAGGGAAAGGTCTGCGACTTCGGCGTCCGATAAGGCTTTCGCCGTAACGGGCGATCCCGCATTGACAAGTATCGCCGCCACCACGAGCAACAGTAATCGAGAGATCAAAGTGATTTGCGCGTTGAACATCAGAACGGACCGCTTAAAGCTTCATCGACACCCCATCCTTAGCGAATGCCCCCACTCTGCCTTAATCACGCCCGCGTGATGTCACGATGACGCGAAGTATAGACACCCTCATCAACGGGGAGTTTATCCATGGTTTTGATTTCACGTATCGCCTCGCTCGCCCTCTTCGCCTCGCTCAGTGCAGGCATCGCTTCTGCGAAAACAGCTATTCCCACCGAACAGCCCAAGCGCATCCAAGTCGCCTTTGTTCTCGACACGACCGGCTCGATGTCAGGTCTGTTGGAAGGCGCAAAACGCAAGATTTGGTCGATTGCGAATAATCTCAAAGACCTTGAGCCGTCGCCGGAGATCGAATTCGCCCTGATCGGCTATCGCGATAAGGGCGATTCTTACATCACCAAGACGTATCAGATGACCGGCGACCTGCAGGATATCTACGGTAAGCTCATTGCGTTTCAGGCTGGCGGCGGCGGCGATACGCCGGAGAGCGTCAACCAAGCTCTGCGCGAGGCGATTTATGATATTGATTGGTCCAACGATAACGACGTGTTTCGTGTCGCCTTCCTCGTCGGCGATGCCCCGCCTCATATGGATTACCAAGAGGACCAATATCCCGCGATTGTCCGCCACGCCCAGCAGAAGGACATTGTCGTCAATGCGATTCAGGCCGGGTCCATGCGCGCGACCACGCCGATCTGGAAAGAGATCGCATCGCTTGGCGGGGGCGACTTTGCACAGATCGAACAAAGCGGCGGAATGCAAGTCGTCATGACGCCTTTTGACGATGAAATTCAACAAAAGAATATCGAACTGAACAAGACGGTCATCCCTTACGGAAATCGCGCGCGACAATCTCGGGTCCGCGAGAAGACGGCCAGAGCCGTTGCAGCGGCTCCGTCTGTCGCATCGGACATGGCGGCCTATATTTCAAAATCCTCCAGCACCTCCAAAGTCGTCACCGGGGCTGGTGATCTGACCGAAGAAATCATGTCTGGTGCTTTAGAAGTCGATGCCCTCGATGACGAGGCTCTGCCGGAAGAGTTGAAAGAACTGTCGGTCGGAAAACGAACCGAATTCATCACAGAGAATATTGAAAAGCGGAAGGCGGCACAGACTGAACTGGAGTCATTGGTCGTCAAGCGCGATGAATGGATTGCCAATCAACGTGCCGAAGCCGAAGCACCCGCTGACGCGTTCGATCTAAAGGTCGAACGCATGATCGAGAGTCAGGCTGCCTCAAAAGGGTTTCTCGCGAAATAGCCTCACCGCATCGCGGTCTTCACTCTAGGGCGCGCATCACATCAAGAGTGGTATTGGGTTTAACCTCTTGCCACTCACTTGCATCGCCTCCGGGCCAAATCACGCGAACGCTTGCAACCTTCGCATCGCCCAATCCGAAGTGGTGCGCTCCCAAGCTGCCGCTCGCATGCCCCCCTCCAATCGTCACCTCGCGTGTTTGGATTCCGGCGCGCGTTTTAACCTCAACAAAAGCGCCCACCGCATCGACATTCGGCGCGGGTTGCGAAACCGTGACCCGAAGCCAACCGCCCATCGTCTTCGTGGTGTTTTGATAAAGCTCTAGCGGGGCGCGACGGTTCACCAAAGCAATGTCAAGCGCGCCGTCATTATTGAGATCAACAACCACCGCGCCTCGACCCCGCGCCAACGACGCCAATCCCGCCGCCTCGCCGACCTCAGTGAAACGCCCGTCGTCGGTTTGCATCAGCAAATTGTTAGGATCGTCTGCCGCATTGGACGGCATCTGCTCAACATTCCCTTTCGCGACGAAAATATCGTCACGGCCATCGTTGTTGAAATCGGCAAAGGCCGCGTGCCATCCGGTCGAGGGACGACCATCGCCGCCCGTATAGGGACGATGAGCCGTGTGCCCCCGTTCAAACTTTGCGTCTTCGTAACCGGGGCCGTCTCCCGTTGGAAACTGTAACTTCTGATCGCCCATGCTGGTCAAATAGACTTCCGGTAATCCATCGCCGGTAATGTCGCGACTTGCGATCCCCATTCCCCAGATCGATTGTTCCTTCCAACCATCCGCGTCTCCATACAAACGAGGGTCCGTTTCCATCGCCCACATCTGCTCCGTGCCGCCGCGCACATAGTAGTGCCGATCGTTCGACACCCGCAGATCAGCTCGACCGTTCCGTCCCCAGTCGCTGAACAGCATAGAGAGTGCGCAGTATCCTGGGGTAAGGGCTTGCTCCCGCCAACTCCCATCCGCTTCAGGGCGATACAACGAGTTGGTATCGCAAGCCTCAAACGGACCCTCGGGGTTTGCCCGGTCAACATAATGCCCGAACGCCAGAGTTGGCAGCGTTTGCCCCTCCTCCCAGGTCGCAGAGAATGCAGTCGTCCATTTATCCGGTGCCTCGAACGACATCGGTTCAAAAGAACAATCGGGACCGCCCTTAAACACGCGATCTTCACCAGCGCGCAGAACAACAAGATCGGTATGCGCGTCCGAGTCGATGTTGATCGGATACGCGCCTGTCACGCCCGTCAGTGCAAGCGACTCTGGCGTTTGCTCGACGAAAGTGAGCTTCAATCCAGTCGACTCATTCCGCAACAAAATCGCCGGGTTCGCCCCGCCCGCAGCAAAAAGTTCGGGCAGCGCATCGCCATCGCAGTCAAAGGCCGCAATACCGCCGCCTACAAAATGCTCCCAACCGCCTATATATTCATGCGCAACCGTTTGTTGGGCGAAAGTTGGCGTTTCGCCCAGTGCAAGGTTCAACGGAAAGGCTGAAGCAAAAAGAATAAGCGACAGACCGGGACGCGCGAGCCTCACCTCGAAAACAACGAGGTCGCAAAGCGATCTTCGGGCAGTCCTCGGAAACCCGGTTCGCACACGAACAATCCACCCGAAAGCGGACCGGCCTCAAGCTCAGGTTGGCTCAGGCTCTCCCGTGCGGTCGTGATATAAAGACGGTCGAGGTTATCGCCACCAAAACATGCACACGTCACTTGCGGAACGCCGACCGCGACGGTCAGACCATCAGTCCCGTCAGGCAAAATTCTCTGAACAACGCCGCCGCCGAACCGCGCATTCCACAACGCGCCTTCCACATCGACACACGATCCATCTGGAACGCCGCCCTCTTCGCTGACCGCATAAAAAGACTCCGCCGCGCCCATCCGACCCGTCTCGGTATCATAGGGAATGCGTTGGATCATTCGCGTCGGCGAGTCCGCAAAGTACATCCATGTTCCATCGGGCGAAAAGCAAATCGAGTTCGTGCATCGCACATCGCTCAACACGGTGGTCGTGTCTTCGCCATCGAAACGAATAACGCTGGACGTCGGCGTCAATCCGGCTTCATCAATTCCGCCCGCGACAAACCGGCCTTGACGATCACAGCGCCCGTCATTCATTCGGCTCGTTGGATGGTCCGACTCGAACGCATAAATTTGTTCCAGCCGATCCGTCTCGAGATCCCAACGATACAGACCACTTTCAAATGCCGCCAATATCCGGTTCTGCGGATCAAAGGCAAAGCAACCAAGCCGCTCCTTCGTCTTGATCGTTTCGACCGAGCCCCCATCCGCATCGCAAGACCAAAGCGCACACCCATGAATATCGGTCCACCAAATACGTCGATGATCGGGGTTCCACTGTATGCCCTCTCCCAACGTATTCTGTGCATCAATGAGAAGATCAGCCTTCATGCTTGCCCCGGCTTTTTGCCCAAGATGATCATCCCCAAAATATCGTCGTCGGTAACGTCTTTAACCCGTTCGGTTCCAACAAGCGCACCGTTCTTCATGACCGAAATTCGGTCGCACAGCTCCATCACATCATGCACATCATGGGAGATAAGAAAGATTCCGAGACCCTGCGCCTTCAATTCTTCGATCAGCTCCGCGACCATCTTGGTCTCTTGCGGACCAAGCGCAGCCGTTGGTTCATCCATGATCAGAATTTTAGCATTGAAGTAAACCGCACGTGCAATCGCTACAGATTGGCGCTGCCCACCGGACAGTGCTTTCACCGGGTCAGCAAACTTCGAAAAGTTTGGATTCAGGCGGCCCATAATTTTCCGGGTTTCCGCTTCCATGCGATCATCATCGACGAACCCAAACGAAGTGGTCAGCTCGCGGCCCAAGAAGAGATTGGAAGAGGCATCCAAATTGTCGGCCAGTGCCAACGTTTGATAGATCGTTTCGATGTTCAACGCGCGTGCATCGCGAGGACTTCGAATGTCGGCTTGCACGCCATTGACGAAAATCTCTCCGCTATCCATTTGGTAAGCGCCGGAGAGAATTTTAATCAGCGTCGATTTCCCTGCGCCGTTGTGACCCAGCAGCCCCACGACTTCGCCGGGATAGAGGTCGACCGAAACGTGGTCGACTGCCTTGACGCCGCCAAAGGCAATCGAGATGTCTTTCATTTCAACAAGCGGAGTCGTCATCAGGCGTCTCCCGTGCGGCGGCGATAGATGATATCGATCAGGACAGCCGCCACGAGTACGGCACCCACCACGATATTCTGAAGCGGTGCATCGACGCCAACCATGGCCATGCCGGATTGAAGGGATTGCATCACCAAAGCCCCGAGAATCGCTCCATAGATCGTTCCGATCCCGCCCGATAACGCCGTCCCGCCAATGACGGCTGCGGCAATCACCCGCAACTCATCGAGCGTCCCGATGTCATTCGAATGATTGGACAGTCGGGCTGAAGCAACAACAGCCGAAATCGCACATAGAGCGCCCATCAGGGCAAAAATTTTCACCGTCAGCATGCGGGTGTTAATCCCAGACAGCTCAGCTGCATCAGGGTTTCCACCTGTCGCGAAGATATAGCGTCCCAATCGCGTTCGACGCGCGATCAAGGTCATCGCAATCGCAATGACGATCAGAACCAGAACCGAGACCGGCAACCCATAGCCTTCGGTATATCCTTCCGGCATCTCTTCGCCGCGCGCTGCAAACTGACGTGCAAGACGACGAGCAGGCACTTCATACGCATTGAGGATTGCCACGAACCCCATGATGGCTGCGCCCGCGATGCCAATAAGACCGAGTTCCGCCCAAACAGGTTTAACCTGAAAACCGTGTTTCTGCTTTCTGCGCCGCGCACTCCAAAGTGCATAAGCTGCGCCGATGGCACAAACGACACCAAGAACCCAAGAAGCTTCAACACCGAGCGTCCCGTTCGTCCCGCCGAACATTTTGAAGGTTGGATCAAGCGGCCCAATCGTTTGGCCGTCCGTTTGATACCAGCCCACATTCCGCCAAACCAACAGACCGCCGAGCGTCACGATAAACGCGGGGATCGTCAGGTATCCGACCAACCATCCCTGAAAAGCGCCAATCGCGGTTCCAACGACCAGGCCGCTCATGATTGTGATGATCCAGATCATCGGGCTGCCCAACTCGATGCCCAACACCTGCGGGAGAAGCCACGTTTGCATCATCGCCATGGACGCCGAGCATGTCGCAAGCAACGCACCGACGCTTAGATCGATATGGCGGCAAACAATGACGAATACCATTCCGGTCGCCATGATCGCGACCGAAACGGTTTGGATTGTGAGGTTAAAAATGTTGCGCGGCGTTAGGAACCGGCCATCCGTCAGGAAGTGAAAGATGAGACAAACAAGGATGAACGCGCCGATCATACCCAGCAAGCGGGTATCGAGTTCGAGTGTTTCGAATACACTCTTCCGCTCGACGGTCGGTGTCGATTTGTCACTCATTGGTTTGCTCTCAGATAGGGGACGACGACAATCTCACACAGGGAGAGTCGAAAGAAGGTTCTCATCGCTCGTCAGCTTGACCTAGGGAGGCGCGTACCGCCAAGCAGAGAACCTTCAACGCCTCCGCCCTGAACAGGCGAAGGCGTGGGGGGTACAAGAAATTAGTTACAAGGAGCCGGGCCGCCCGAAACGCCTTGGCACAGCTTGCTTTTCTCGATCCAACCCGCATCAACCACGACCGACAGGTTGTCTTTCGTAATTGGGTTCGGCGCGAGGAAGATCGCGTTCATCGTCGTGTCACCGGGGGACGTCCATTCGCCCGACCCATAGATCGAGTTCATGGGAACACCCTTGGCGAGCGTCACCGCGATTTGACCAGCCGCCTTACCCAGCGCGCGGGCATCCTTCCAAACCGAAACCGTTTGCGTGCCTTTGGCAACGCGGTTCAGAGCAGCGTGATCGCCATCCTGACCCGAAACCGGGATACCGTCCATACCTTGAGCCGTCAGCGCCGCGACAGCGCCGCCAGCCGTGCCGTCATTCGACGCAACAACCGCATCGACTTTGTTGTCTTGAGCTGTCAGGATTTGCTCCATGTTGCGCTGCGCATTCGCGGGCAACCAACCATCGGTGTAGGCTTCGGCAACGATCTTAATGTCTCCAGAGTCAATCGCACCCTGCAAGACTTCTTGCTGACCACCACGAAGGAAGTCGGCGTTCGGATCCGTTGGCGAACCCTTGATCATCACGTAGTTGCCCTTGGGCAGAGCCGCGAAAACGGCACGCGCCTGCATCCGGCCCACTTCGACGTTATCAAATGTCAGATAAAACGCGCGAGGGTCTTCGATCAGACGGTCATACCCGACGATCGGAATACCTTCGTCGGATGCGGCCTCAACGGCGGGCCCGATGGCCTTGGCATCTTGCGCGAGAATAATCAGCGCATCTGCGCCTTGAGCGATCAGACTTTCAATGTCTGAAATCTGCTTGGATGACGACGATTGCGCGTCCGCCGAAATGTATTCCGCGCCAGCGGCTTCAAGCGCCGATTTGATGGCCGCTTCGTCCGTTTTCCAACGTTCTTCTTGAAAGTTCGACCAGCTCACGCCAACAACAGTCTTCGAGTGACCATCGGCATAGGCCGCAGTCGTGAGGCCGGTGCTGATTGCAGCGGCGGCAATGAGTTTCATAAACTTCATATCAGTCTCCCATGATCAGACCGGATTTTTCTCCGGCTTGCTCGGAGCAAGCGCGACTTGGCCCACTCTCTTGGCTCTCAATTGACCATATTATATTCGATAGTCAAATTAATTTGACGCCTTGCACGACCAAAGTTAGTGTTTTTCTCGTTCGAAACCACTTTTCTGACTGTTTATCGGATCATTTTACGTCCGTTCATCCAGAAATAGTTCTAGTATCGAATTATATGATGAACGTGATTCGACGTGGAGCGGACGATGATGAGCCAACCAATTGCCCGTTATGCAGACTTGAAAGATCGTACTGTCTTCATCTCAGGCGGCGCATCAGGCATCGGCGCGGATCTGGTTACGGCTTTCCACCAACAAGAAGCAGATGTTGTTTTCGTCGACATCGCTCAAGGGCAAGGCGAAGCGCTCGCAAAGGAACTATCGGCCAGCGGCCCCGAAGCAACGTTCCTTCCTTGCGATGTCACGGACATTCCTTCTCTGAAGGCCGCCCTCCAAACCGCCGAGTCGCGAAGCGGAGGGATCGAAGTTCTCGTCAACAACGCCGCCAACGATACGCGCGTCGACTTGCTCGATGTAAGTGAAGAAACGTGGGGACAGGCGCTCGACGTCAACCTGAAGCACCAGTTTTTCGCGGCCCAGACCGTTTGCCGTTGGATGAAAGAACGCGGCGGCGGTTCGATCATTAATTTCGGTTCGGTCGCACCAGAAATGATGGTCGAGAACTTATCCGTCTATAACCCGTGCAAGTCAGCCGTAAGAGGACTCACCCGCTCGATTGCCAGAGACATGGGCGGCTTCGGCATTCGCGTGAATTCCGTTTTGCCGGGCGCGATTTTGACTGAACGTCAACGTGACTTGTGGTTTAGCGAACAATCTTCCATCGACGCTGTGGTCGAAAAACAGTGTCTACAAAAAGAACTTTGCGGGAGAGACGTTGCCGAGATGGTTTTATTCCTTGCATCGGATGTGTCTGCGGCCTGCACAGCACAGGACTTCATCGTTGATGGCGGTATGATTTGAACGGACCGAGAGATATCGCCGACAGCGCGGCCCTTCGCGCCAGCAATGTCGCCCGCGCCCTTTCCGCCATTCGCAGTCGCGGCGAAGCGGCAAGGGTCGATCTCGTCGAAACCCTCGATCTTAGCCCCGCGACCGTCAGTGCCGTCGTTTCCGATCTTCTCGAAAATGATCTGATCGTCGAAGCCCCCACATCTTCCGGAACGGGCAGAGGACGCCCGCGCATTCAGCTCAGCTTAAACCCCAAGGCCAGAATGGTTGCCGGTGCGAAGCTGAGTGGAAAAAGTGTGACCGTCGCGATTTTAGATTTCTGCGGTGAAGTCATCTCAACGGCAGAGGCACCAACGGGACCAGAACTCTTGAGCGCCCAAGCCCTCCTCAGCAAGCTCGAAATTGCGCTCAACGGTGCATTGAAGGAAGCCGGGCTAAAAGAATCCGATCTCGCCGCCTTTGGTTTGGGCGTGCCCGGCTTTGTCGAGGTCGAAAGTGGCCTGTGCCACTGGAGTCCCCTCCTG